>CAYYCI010000032.1:0-15199 GCA_964470215.1 uncultured Planctomycetota bacterium | reverse complement strand
CGACCGTAATCAACGTGGTCCGCGAGCGACCTGGCCAGACCGACGGCCCTGTCCCTGCGATTGACCACCAGGAAGCAGCGCGACCAGATGGTCGCTCCGGGTGCCAGGCGGAGCCGGCGCGCGACGGTGGCCACGTCGTAGTTGCGGAAGGTGTTGGCCGGGCGGGTGCGCCAGTCCTTCCACCGATGCTTGTACATCGGCGCGCCAGCGCGCCAGTCGCGGTAGAGCGACGGCCGGAGCTGCACGTGCGGCTTCCCTTCGGCGGCCCTCCTCATCTCCTCTTCCAGGCGCTTGTCCCTGCCGAAGACGAACGCCAGGCTCGGGCTGTCCGGGGCCTCCGTGGCGCACCACAGGCTCCAGCCCCCGGTCGCCCGAACGTTGACGGTGTTGCCGGGCATCAGCCTCTCGCGCGTCCTCAGCTCGCCCCCCGGCGAACTGATGTAGTGGAAGGGCAGGCTGCTCACCCGAGTCCCGCCCCACGGCGCGTTCAGATGGTCGAAGACGACGTCGCCCCGAACGCCGAAGTTGTGGACCACCCACGTCAACTCGATCACACCGTCGCCCAGGTCGCGACTCTGGCAGTAGTAGAGCACTGGCGAGCGGTGCACCGTCCTCAGTTGAGGCAAGATGCCCCAGTTGAGTGTCCGGTAGCCGCGACCATCGGGCGTGGCGCCCGAGGCGAGCATGGGGCAGTAGAGAAATCGGACCGCTGAGTCCGCGTGGGTGTAAGCGCCTGAGTCGTGGACGAAGAAACTGGTCTTGTAGGGGCATCTCTTGAACCGAGCCGCGACTTCCTCAGGCACACTCCCGTCTCTGAGAAGAGCCCTCAGCCCGTTGTACCGCGAGCACACCGCCACGAATTGCCACACCTCGTCGTTCCAGGCGGACAACTCGCGCCCCGGTCTCCACGACGGCGGCACGCTCTCGCCGAACGGCCCCCGCAGCGAGTATATCTGGCCGCCCTTGCCGATCCGCATCGCGAACGAGTTCACCGCATCCTGCTCGTGCCTCAACTCGCAGTGGAAAACCCAGCGTTCATCCAACCCCGCATCCCACAGGCTCCCGCTGGGCGTGTATCTGGGCGTGATTACCGTCTTGCCACGTCGTGCCTCCGACACGGGCTTGGCCGAGGTGGGGAAAACCTCGAGGATCGCCGACTGCATGCCGGGCTCGCCTCCTAAAACGCCGACGGCGAAAAAGAACAAGAGCGTCGCGAGCGAGAGTCCCATACCGCCTCCACGGTTCGCCACCGCACGCTGCGGGGGATATCGGCCTTTCCGTTACTGCGGTTGAGCGCCTGGCAGTTGATGGCGCCGACCGTTCCCCGGCCGGACCAGCCATGCGCATTCTACTGGCCGTCGGCCACCGAGGCAAAGACCACCCACGATGTCCCCGGTTCCCCATTATCGGGCTCAGCGAGCACCTGGGCTGCTCGCGCCTCGACAAGCCCCGAAAAGACGATTTTGACGCGAGCGAAAAATCCAGTAACCTGTTGTGGAAATCGCGCGACCCGAAACCCGAAGCACTCTTGGCTTTGGGAACCTGGCGCCACCCTCACCGGAGTTCTTCTCATGACCTGCGAAAGGTCAGCCAACTCGAATCGCCGCGACCTTGCTCATCGGCGACCCACACCGTGGCGCTTTCGGGCGGTGGCCGCGCTTGCGCTTGGCGTCTTCTGTGCTTGTTCGCCGAAAGAACACGACGACAACCCGCTCGGGGCGAATGCCGGTTGTTACGTGTGTCACATGACTTTCGTCAGGGAAGAACTCAGCAAGGTCCACCTGGCCGCGGGAGTCGGCTGCGTCGAATGCCACGGCCCGAGCGCGGCGCACGCCAACGACGAAAACGTCGGCGCCACCAAGCCCGACATCACTTTCTCCCGCGCCCAGATCAATCCTGCCTGTCGCAAGTGCCACCCCACCCACGACGCCGACCCCGCGAAGGTCATCGCCCAATGGGGACAGGTCGCCGCTAAGAAGTTCGCCAGCCACGCACCGTCGTCTCCCGCCTGCACCGACTGCCACGGCTCCCACAAGATCGCCCTCCATTGATTCCGGCTCCGGCAGGCGCTAGAATGCGCCCGGAGGCAAGAGCCCATGCGCACGGCGTTCCTGCTCATCCCACTCCTTGCGGCCCTCGCCGCGAGCGCCGACACGATCCACCTGAAGAACGGCCGGCAACTGGTCGGGACGATAATCGAGGAGGGTCCCCGCGAACTGCGCATCCGAGCCGGCACCTCCGAGGTCACCATCCCCCGCTCCCAGATAGTCCGCATCGAGCGTGGCAAGGCGCCCCTCGAGGTCTACCAGCAGCGAGCGGCGGCGCTGGCCGACGACGATGCCGACGGGCACTTCAAACTCGCCCTCTATTGCCTCGACCACAAACTTACCACCGCCGCAATTGCCGAACTGCGTCGGGTCCTGGAGATAAACCCTGATCACAAGCAGGCCCGCGCGGTCCTCCACCCTCTTATCGCCCAGCGCTCCGGCCCGCTCCTCCAACGGGCGCGCGAACTCCAGGCGCGCGGCGATTACGAAGAAGCCGAAAAACTCCTCATTGCGATCCTCGAGAAGTACTACGACGGCCCCCACGCAGCCGCAGCGCAGCACCTGATGGCCGTGGGACTGGCGGCTCGAGGGGAGTTCGACCTGGCGCTCGTCCGCTGGCGAAGAGCACTTGCCCTCGACCCCGGCTACTTGCCGGCCTGCCTGGGAGCCGCCGAGGCGGCGTGCCGACTGAGGCGCTGGGAGACCGCGCTGGAGTTCACCCGCAGGGCGGCCGCCAAGGCGAAGGACCCGGAGGAGGCCAAGCGCCTCGAGGCCCGCGCCGCGGCCCTCCAGACCCTGGCCAGGTTGGCAAAAGCCGACCCCAAAACCCTCACTCCCGACCAACTGGCCGACAGGGCCACCGCGCTCTTCGACCTGGGGATAACCCGGGGGGCGTACGAAGCCCTCCAGGCCGCCTACGACGCCGGCAGCCGCGACCCGAAACTGCTCTTGCAATTGGCCCGCCACTACGAGGCCACCGGGCGCGTGGCCGAGGCCCTCGCCCTCTACGACCAGTTGCCGGCCCGGATGCTCTCCGAGCCGGAAGTGACCAAGCGGCGAGCCGTCCTCGGCAAACTGTCGCTGATCGGCAAGGCGTTCGAGACCCGCGACCCGAAGGAGCGCCGGCGCTTACTCTTCGAGGTGGCGCGTAGCGGCGCCGACTTCGCCCGGATCGAAGCTGCCCTGCGCAACTGCGCCCACAGACCCAAACAGAAAACCGGCCTGGTCAAAGGTTCCTTCCTCGCCGACGAGACCCTCGACCGGGTGGCCTACACCGCCTACGTGCCGAAGACCTACGACCCGCGCCGGGCCTGGCCGCTGATAATCGCCCTCCATCGCAAGGGCGAAAGCGGCGAGGAACACTTCTACAACTGGGAGACCATCGCCAACCGCAACGAGTGGCTGTGTCTGTTCCCCCACTCGCCCCACAAGGACCGCGCCTGGCATTTCAACGATATTCCAACCGTCCTCTCTGCCCTCTACCACGCCTTCAAAACCTACAACGTGGACACCGACGCGGTGGTTCTTGGCGGGACTGGCTCGGGGGGGCTTCTGGCGTGGGCTACCGCGGTCCGCCACCCGGGCCGTTTCGCCGCGCTCGTCGTCCGCAACGCCCCGCTCGACGAGGTCAGCCGACTGTATCTATCGAGTTTGATCAGCCTCCCGCTCTATCTGCTGGTCAGCGAGAAGGCGCCGCCGGAGATCATCGGCTCCGCGCGCCAGACCTATGGAATACTGCGCAAGTGGAACTACCCGGTGTGGCTCGAAGAGGTGCCAGGCACCGCGCGCAACCCCGCCTTGCCCGAACTGAACAAGAAAGTCGCCGAATGGCTTCGCGGAAAGCGCCGGAACCCGTACGACAGAACCGTCCGCCTCGCCAGTTTCGACTTCTCGAACGCCGCGAACCGCTGGGTGAGGATCGAGGAATTCGCCGACACCGTCTTCGACCCCGATGCCAGTCTCACGGTCAAGGGGCCTTTCGGCAAGGAACTCGACCCGCACGTCGCGCGGGCCATGTACCTGGACAGAATGGGCCAGAGCCTGGCTCGCGTGGTCGCCTCGCTCAGCCGAGGCAATCGCGTCAACATCATCGCAAAACACATCGCGAAACTCACCGCCTTCCTCGACGACCGGATGGTTGACCTGGACAAGCCGGTTTACATCTACGTCAACGGGAAATTGGTCTTTCGGGACAAGGTCCAGCGGTCGCTCGAGGCGCTGGTCGAGAGCGCCCGCATGAACCGCGACCCCCGCCTCTGCTACCCGGCCTCGGTCACCTTGCGAGTGCCCTGAGCGCCTGGCAGCCCGTGGTAAAAGTTCGTTTTGTTCTCGACTGGAGGGTCAGGGCCTCCTGTCCTTGCCATCGAGGGCTGGTTCAGGGGCGAGATGGCAATGGGGAACTGGAAGGCGGAAAGGCAACCGCCACTGTGGGTGGCGACCAGCGAGTTATCTGCCGCGCCGGGTTATCCGTCTTACCAACAACTAAACGGGGGTCCTTCGCAAGCATGCCTTCGAGCGTTTCGTCGGGGAGCCGTGTCAGAAGTTCTATGGCCCGAAGATGGGCCGTCCGCCCATGGCATCGCCTGGCGCGTCGCGGATTCCATCGCGTTGCGCCAGTTCCCGGGCCACGACCTGACCAAGAGGCCGCCGAGCGCCTGGCCCGACTCGCCGACGCCGCCGGTCGCGGCGCCTTCATCGCGCGCCTTTTCCCCGCCCAGACCCACACCACCCCCTGAACAGATGAGCGAAATCTGGCGCCGGAGCAAGGCCCTCCAGACACAACCCCTCGACCTGACCCTCCGCCAGATCGCGCGCGACTGGCAGGTCCGCGAGCTCGACTACTGGAACTCCCGCGGCGCCCTCCTGCCCCGGGCGATTGCGCTCGGCGGCAAGGACTTCTATGATGGCCTCCTGCGCAGAGCCGAGATATGTGAGGAAGGACCCGCCTCGGGAGATGGCAAGGGCGAGTGAATGACATTGGTGCGGCGCCGCGTCAACGCGCTGAGTTTCTGGACAGTGGTGGTCCTGGTGGCCGTGGCGCTCGTCCTGGTCACAGCGCTTCTCCGTGCCAGATTCCTCCCCAGGCCGCCGGAAGACCCGCCAGCGACCACTCCTCAACGCTCAGAGGCCCCTCGACGTCGCCGTTTCCTGACCCACCGACGCAGCCGCCGCGCGGCAGTGAAAGGCCACAGAAGGCCAATCAGCCTCAGGAACCGCCCCTTCAGCCTCTCGCCAGGTGGCGGCTCGTCCGCACAGTAGCGATGGCGCAACTTGTGCAGCCCAAGCGTATCCGCCCACGAGAGCACCGGCAGCAACACCCGCCGACCGAACCACCAGTTTCCCACCCACACCGACGAGGCGAAATCTACCAGATGCGGCCGCCAATCCGAGTCCAACAGGACGTTTTTCTTCTGGTGGCAATCCAGATGGACGACCCCACGGGCGTGGATTGCCTCCTGGAGCCTGGCCAGCCGTTCGAAGACCTCGCCCGGCAGGCTCCGTCGCCGCAACCCCTTCAGCGTCGCACCCTCGACGTAGTCCACGGCGAAGGCGAAAGGCCCCAGCCGCCCCCTGAACGCCGGAACGCCCTCGACCCCCTCGAGCAGGCCGTAGATGCGACACTCCCTGGCCACCACCCAGCGGCCGTAGAGGTGGCGGAGCATCCACCAGTTCTCCGAGAAGTCCTTGACGACCACCTTCTTGCCGGCGAGGGTCGTCAGGCGGATGGCGGGCTTGGCGCCGCGAGCGGGGCGCAGCACCCGCTCGGACGTCGGTTCCGGGTCACCGTCTGCGGGCAGGGATTGCTGGTGGGCCGTGGGCATCGGCTGCTCGCGGGCACTCCGGCGGGTCAGCGCCGCCACTGGAGCCTCGTGCCGCAGTAGGGGCAGAACTCCTTCGAGCGGTGAAACCGGCGGCCACAACAGGGGCAGAACTTGTTTATCTCGTAGGTGTGGCCGATCAGGCCCCCGATCACGCCGCCGGCCACCGCGCCGATGGCGGCTCCGCGGGTGCGCTTGTGGTGGTCGAGGAGCGCGCCCGCGGCCGCGCCCGTCCCGGCGCCCAGGGCCGCACCGCGCTGGGTCGGTGTGCATGCCAGCGGCAAGAAGCCGACCGCCACGACGAGAATGAGCGACAGGACCTTCTTTCGCATCGCTCGCCTCCTGGCCGGCGGGACATCTCCCTCGGGCGCTACCACCTGCCCTGAGGCGATTATAGCCTCGCGCCGGCCGCTGTCAAACATCGCCTCCCATCCTGTTAGACGTTTCGCCTCGATGAATATTCGGCTCCGGAGGCCGACGACCCGGCGACCTGGGCTTTCCTCGCTGGTCTTGAGGCCCATCGGCTTCGCAAGCCGCCTCCGCCAGGTCTTGACTCCACACGCGGCGGGCGCTAGGGTGGCCACGCCCGGAGGGTGGCGCAGGAGGCGAATCGCCTTGAGCATGCGAGCCATCCTGCCCAGAGCGCTGTTGCTGCCAACGCTGGCCGCTGCCGTCGCCACGGGCGGCGAACCTTCCACGACCCCGCTGTCGCTCGGCTTCGACCAGCAACACGCCAGGTCCATCCGCATCCTGATCCTCGCCACACGGGGCGGCGCGCCCGCGCGCGTGGACGAGGTGGCGGTCTTCGGCCCGGAGCCGGGGCGGAACCTCGCTCTCGCCAGCGCCGGGGCCCGGGCCGCTGCCTCCTCCCAGGCCGACCAGGCACACGGCCCCGCAAGACTGATTGACGGCCGCTCCGGACAGGACAGCTGCTGGCTCGGCGGGGGCCGGCGGAAGGAATGGCTCGAGGTCGAGTTGCCGGGGCGCCTCGAGGTCTCGCGCCTCGTCCTCCGCTGCGGCGACCGGCGCGCCATGCCAAGTGTCCTCGAGGTCCAGGTTTCGCTCGACGGGCGCTGGTGGAAGACGGTCGCGAGCCGGGGCCGCGCGGCCGTTCCTCCCCCGCCGCCACCTTCGCTCGCGGCGACCGCGGTGCCAGGGTCCGTGCCAACCGCCTGCTCAGCCGCCACCTGGCGGTGGTCTCGGGCGTGGACTGGGCTGGCTGCGGGGTCGTCGCTGTCGAGAAAGACGGCCTGGTTTTCAACCGATACGCCGGGCGGCGACGGATCGAGAGCCGGCCGATCGCAGGGGCACACGACCCGGCTCTCAGGGTCTTCGAGTTCGCCCTGCCGCTCGAGCTTTTCCCGGGCTGCCGGACGAAGGGCTTGCGAGTGGGCCTCGGGATGGGAGGCCGCCACACGCGAGCCGAGGGGCGCCCTGTCGAACTGGTCTTCTCGCCCCTGTCCCTGGCCGAAGTCCCGCCGTGCGTCGGCCGCACTTTCCGCCTGCGGCTGGCCTCGGCCAGGCCGCTCGTCGTCCGGGGCAGCGTGGCGCCATTGCGAGGCGGCCTCGCGCTCGAACCGGGGAAACCGCGAACCGTCGCCATCCCGGCCCGGCGCGGGCCCCTTGGTCCCGAACTAGACCTGGCGGTCCAGGACGGGTCAGGGGAGACATTCGTCCTCCACTTGTTCCGCTACGACCCTCTGGAGCGGACGCTCGCCCTGATGGAGGGCCTGGTCGAGCGATTGGCGAGGAAGGGCCTGGAGGTCGAGGCCGAACGGGAGCAGCTTTCTCGCTTCCGCGCCGAGCAGCGGCGGCTCCTGTCGTTGCGACGACCGGCGGTGGCCTCCGAGCGCGAGGCGTTCTTCCGAGCTCGGCTGGCCAAGCGCCGACTGTTTTTTCGCGACCCGGAGTTGGCGCCGTTGGGGCGGGTGCTGTGTGTGAAGCGCCAGCCCTTCATGCCCAGCCACAACTACAGCGTCATTCTCGACTCCCGGGGCGGGCCTGGGGGCGGGGTGGAAATCGTCGAGATTCCCCGCAGGAACGGACGCCTGGAGCCCGGGGAGGCGCGGGCGAGGAGGATTTTCGACGCGGGAGAGGGGATCGCGCGCAACCCAACCGCCGACTTCGGCCACACCCTCTGGGCCATCCGCCCCGACGGCACCCATCCCGAACTCGTCTTCGGCAACGACATCATCCAGCCGAACGGCTACGCCAGCGGGCGCGAGGTGCCGGGGACGAGCGAGGTGTGTTGCATCCCGATCTCCCACTTCGGCGACCTCAACGGCCCGATCGCGCTGCTCGACATCCACAAGGGGCGCTTCAACCCCGAGGCCATCAACATCATCACCCCGGAGGTTCCCCTGCCGGGGCTGTGGCCGACGGAGGAGTGTTTCCGCGACCCGTATCCCCTGTCGCGGGACCACATCCTGTGTGCCCACGCCCCTCGGCGGCGCTTCGCGCTCTACGTCGTTGACCGCCACGGCGACCGCGAGTTGCTCTACGACGATCCGGGGATTTCCACGATGTGGCCGACCCCCTTCCAGCCCAGGCCCCGGCCCCCGGTCTTACCCCAAGCCCAGGAGGCCCGGGGCGAATGGGGCGAGTTCTTCGTCCTGGACGTCTATCGGGGCGTCAGCCCGCCGGTCGAGCGCGGCCAGGCGAAATACATCCGCGTGGTCGAGGAGGTGCGGGCCGGCCTCGAGCGGCTGCCCAACGGCGAGTATCGCCGCGACCACCCGAACTTCATGGACTGGTACGCCACACCCGTCCACAAGGTCAGCGGCCCGTGGGGCTGGCCGTCCTACGTGGCGAAGGCCTCGTGGGGACTGGCCAGGGTGGAGCGGGACGGCTCGGCGCGCTTCCTCGCCCCCGCCGGCAAGCAACTCTACCTGGAGTTGCTGGACGAGAACTTCAACGAGCTCCAGCGGATGCGCAGCATCGTGCAGTTGCAGCCCGGGGAGAGGCGCGGTTGCATCGGCTGCCACGAGCCGCGGTCCGAGGCGCCTCCGGCGCGCCTTGCCGAGGCCCTCGCGCGGGAGCCGCAGCGACTCCAGGCCGCCCCGTGGGAGCAGAAGCCCTTTTCGTACGAGCGAGTGGTCCAGCCGGTGCTCGAGGCGCGATGCGTCCGCTGCCACAACGCCGAGGACAAGCAGGGAATCAACCTGGTCGGCACCCTCGACCGCGACAAGGTTCCCGTCTCCTATCGCACCCTCGTCTCGCGGGGCTACGTCCACTACGCCGACTACCGCTACAATCCCGGTGGTTGCGAGAAGGTCCCGCCGCTTAGCCTGGGGACCTGGCGCAGTCGGCTGAGCAAGGTCCTCGACGGCGAGCATTACGACCTGAAACTCACCCGGGACGAGGTGCTTCGGGTCAAGACGTGGATCGATCTGAACTGTCCGCTCTGGCCCGACTACCTCTACCGCCCCAAGCGTCCCGCGGCGCCGACCCGCACGGCCCGTGGCCGCTAAGCCATTGTCTGTGGCCGACCGGCGAAAAGGCGAATCTAACGCGCTGACCCCACCGTCCCTCGTCCCTCACCGATTGCGGGGTCGGGCGAGTTGCCTTCGGGCGGTGGGGGTTGGGTGGAATCGGACCGAGCGCAGGAAGGCGGCGAAATCGCGCCGCGCCGGCCGGAAAGTCTCCCGGGGAGCACTGCCCACGAAACACCACAGGGCGTCCGGGAGCGGGACGATGACGAGGTAGAAATAATGACACGGCGCCTCGCGCGTGGGCCGCCAGGCGGCGATGCTCGCCTCGGCGGCCCTGCCCCCCACGCTGACGCAGTGCACCGGTCCTTCGACCAGGCCTCTCCTCTGGCTCTCCCTCAGGAGCAGACGGGCCACGGCGGGGATGTCGGCCTCGCGGGGGCGGACGAGATAGACCTCCATCGCCGCCCGTTGCCTGACGTTGGTCAATTCCATGGCCTTCCACTTCCTGATCGCCTCGTCGCCCGGCGGACATAGCGGCGGCGTGAGGCGGAAACAGGCTGGGTCGCAGGCCAGGGTCCAGCCGGCGGCGAGCGCCCCCGAGTGGAACCACGGCCCGCGGTCTCGGGTGGCTCTCTCCCGCGAGGTGCACGAGGCGAAAAGGATAGCGAGAGAGGCCAGGAAGCGGAGGCGGGCGGGCTTCTTGGGCGCTGTCTCAGGACCGGTCATTGCTCGCATTGCGATGGATCGCCGGGGGTCTCCAGGGTGACCAGGACGACCAGGTCGTCGAGGTCGAAGTACGCCGGGTTTGTCACGCCCAGTTCAAAGAGGAAGAGGACCTGGTTGTCGGCTATCGTCACGGTGCGGGTGACGGGGTCAATGAGGTAGTCGAAGAGCCAGGAGGCGAGGTGTGCATCGAGGGGCACCTGGTCGCCGTTGCGCAGGGTGAGGACCTGAGGGAAGTCAACGTCGCTTGCGTAGGCGGCGCTCCACCCATCGAGGGAGGCCTTGCCGATGAGGGCGAACGACTCGTCGGCACCGAGCGTGCGGGTCTCGACCTCGCCGCCGTCAACGTCGAGTCCGCCGAAGAGCGGCTCACCGGAGTAACGTGTCGTCGAGTTGTCGCTGACCGTGACCTCGGTGCCGTCGCCGAAGTCGAACTCCACGTGGCTCAGGGCGTGGGCGTTGGCCTCACTGGTGACCGAGAGGGTGTAGACGTTGTCCTCGGAGATTGCCTCGACGGTTACCCGGAAGCCGAGGGTGTCGAGTGTTGTGGCGCCGACCTGTGGGGGGAGTGTGCTCGTGGCGCTTTGCCTGCCCGCCTTGGTCGCTACCGTGACCGACTCAGCGGTCCCTTGCACAGTCATGGTGAATCGGTCGGTCTGGACGGCTCCGTCCTCGCCGAGGCCCGTTGCCGCGTCCTCGAACTTCACGCGATTGACGCCATCCTGGACGACGACGTAGGTGACGGCCTTTCCGAACTTGCCCTCGACGAGGACCGGGATGTCCACCCCATTCATTGCCAGGTTGGTCGCAATGACCTCGAAGAGCGCGTCCTGGCACTCGCGAACCTTGACGACCCCGGGCACCAGGACCTCGGTGTAGTCGTTGGGCGAGCCGGGAGCAGGGGGTTCAGGCGGGGACTCGGGTTCCTCCCCGGGCTGCTCGCTGTCGGTGGGGTCGAGCATTGCCACCAGTTCCTCCGGGGGCGCGTCGGGGTCGAAGGCCAGGTCGGTGAGGCGTTCGACCTGCGAGCCGGTCTTGAGGACGACGGCCATGTCGCCGGCCGCGGAGACCATGGCGGTCACGTAGTGGCCCGGCCCGTCGAGTTCGTCGAGGCCGGGTTGCTGATAGAGCGCGTTGATGGTCTGTCCCGGGGAGGTTTCATCCATCAAGGGATTGGCGAAGACCTCAGGAGAACTGACGAACTGGGAGAGCGCGAGCGTCAGATCGCTGCCCTGGGCCGGGTAACTGCCGAATTTCCTGAAGTAGAGTTCCAGTGCGGTCGAGACCTGCTTGAGGTTGTTCTCGGCCAACACGACTCGCGCTTCCTGGCGCATGGTGTGGCACACCATGAAGCCGATAGCCAGCAGGAGGGCGATCGTGGAGACGACCGCGAGGGCCTCCACGAACGCCAGGCCGGCCTTTCCTCTCAGTGTCCATCGCTTCATCGCTCGGTCTCCTTTCTGCCGTTGGTTCCAGGCCTGAACTTCAGGAAGAGAAAGGCCGTGGCGGGACGAGTGGTTCCACCCCACCACGGCCGATGGTCTGCGGGCAACAAAAAAGCCGCGACGAGCGGAGGGGTGGCTCCACCCAGCCACGGCTTCTTCGTTCTTGCGCCCTCGCGCCGTCAGGCCATCCGACGCGAAGGACCCGCACGTCGTCTCGTTTCGAAAGAGCCTTTGCCGCCGAGAACGCCCTTCAGAAAGGCAAACCGCGTGCCAGAGCGAGCGCCGGAGCGGCCGCCTCTCCCCGCATCCCGACGTTACCTTCGATTCTTGCTGGACTTACAGGGAACCTCGCGCTCGCGCTGTGCTGCGCCCCATCGGCTTTCTCAGGCCCCGAGGGCTGCGTTTTACGGGGCCGGGGCCACACGGAATGGGGCCGTGGGCCGCGTGAGCAGACTTTGAACGCCCGCCACGCAGCTGCTACGATATCCGTCGGCTGACGAACTCTCTTGAACGCGAATCCAAGGAGACGACGGTGCGTTATCGCAGTCCTACCAGGCTCTCATTGGTCGTTACGTTGGTGGTGGCCGTGTTGGTCCCTGCGCCGAACACGGATGCCACGGGTTGGGCGCCGAATGTGCCGGCGGGGGCCGACATTGTGATGAAGGACCATCGCTGGCCCTTCTGGGATCAGGGCACGTACTTCTGCCTCTGGTACATGGGCTTCGTGCCCCCGAGCCCCAAGGTCGGCAATTTCTACGGCGGGGTCGTCACCCGCGGACCGGGGAAGGTGCCGGGGATGTTCATGTCCTACTGGGGGCCGGTGCGGGTGGTCCACACGGGCGAGTACTTCTATCCCCACGGCTACGGAGCGGAGGGGGCCTCGGGCGGTGCCCACGGCGACGCGCTCTTCCTGAGGCCGGGAGCGTGGTATCGCTTCGTCATGCGCCTTTTCCCCCCGACCAAGGACCGGGACAAGAAGACATACGTCGGCTGGTGGGTGAAGGACCTCGAGAAGAACCGCTGGTACACCCACAGCGTGGTCAGCCTCTCGGCTCCGCTGACCGGCTTTCGGGGCAATTCGGGTTTCGTCGAGGCCCTCGCGCCATACCACGTCCATCGCGCCTTCGAGCGGCGCCTGGGCTACTATCGCCTGGACGGCAAGTGGCACAAGGCCAACGTGGTCAAGAGCAGCGGGCCGCAGTACTTCAAACTCATCGAGGGCGGAACCGTCCTGCGCTACGACCGCTCCGAGCAGGACAAGACGGGTAAAGGGCAGCAGGCGTTCGCGGCGAAGCAACCCGAGCAGCCCACCCTCGACAAGCCGGCAATCGCGAGCGCCACGGCCACGGCCTGGCGCAACCAGGTGTGTGTCCAGTGGGCCGTTCCGCCGAGCGCCTCCCCACAACTTGGCTACAAGATCGAGGTCTTCGATCAGCCCGGGGCCAGGGGAGCGAGCCTCGCGACCCTCGAGGAGAACGCGCCGTGGGTCCGCGCCAGACGCCTCGACCTGCCGCGTGAGGCGAGGAGCGTCCGCCTGACCGTCACGGACATCTTTGACCAGACGGTCTCCGCCACCGTCCCCGTCGAGGAGACGGGGCTTCTGTCGGGGACGGAGGGCCGGGGCCTTCGTCCTGGGCTTTCGTATGCGTACTACGAGGCGCCGAAGGGCGCCGTGTGGGAGCGATTGCCCGACTTCTCGGCCCTCGAGCCCGTCAAGCAAGGGCGCGTCGCCACACTCGACGACACCATCCAGGAGGACCGCTACCGCCTCTATGCCATTCGCTATCGCGGCTACCTGAGGGTGCCGGCGAGTGGGCTCTACGTTTTCTGGGTGGGCACGTGCGACGGCAGCCGCCTGGTGCTCGATGGGAGGGTCGTGGGCGACTACGACGGCCTCCACAGCGCCTCGGTCAAGCAGTTCCCGGTGGCTCTCGGCGAAGGGCTCCACGCCTTCGACCTTCGCTATTTCAAAGGCCCCTGTCGCCGCCACGGCGGCCACGCCAATCTGAACGACAAACTCTCGGTGAAATGGGAGGGACCGGGCTTCGGCCTTCGCAGGTTGAACGAGGGGGATTTTCTCTGCCCGCAGGAAGGACTGCCTTCCCTGAGGCTCAGCCTGAAGAACCAGGCGGCCAAGCCAGTCCTCGACGACAACCTCGTCGAGTTGGTTGCGACGCTGGACCTTCGGGGCCACCGCCCCGCGCGCCTTCAGGTCTTCCGCGGCCGGATGGTGCTCAAGACCCTCGCAGGCGCCGAGTTGGGCAACGGGCGAGAGGTCCCGCTCAGACTGCTCGTCCCCACGGGGCGAAACCGCCTGCGGGCGCGACTGTGGTTCGAGGCGAAGCAATCCGTGGACTCGGACAACTTCCTCGACTTCCAGGCCAGCCCCCTCATCGAGGGACAGTGGAAGTTCATCGTCCTGGGCGAGAAGTTCCCCATCGGCTTCCGGTGTAAGGACGGCGTGGCTTCGTTCCGGGGCGAGGGCTTCTGCGTGGGATACCAGAAGGTCGAGGGCGACTTCACTCTGACCGGCCACATTGCCGACATCGCGCTCACCACCCCCCAGAACGGCGTCCACCCCGACAATTGGCTCGGGCTCTTCACGAGCAACGTGGGGCGGCCCAGGCGGGGCCAGGGCCTCGAGTCCACGTTCAACCGCTGGGGCTTCGGCATCTACCAGACCGCTGGACGCGGCCTGCGCGGGTCCGCCGACCACCCCGACCTGGCCGGCTCGCGAATGTCGAGGGTCACTTTCCCGGGGAACGATCGCTGGCTCAGGGTGGTCCGCAGGGGCAAGCGTTTCATGGCCTTCACATCTCCCGATGGGAAGACCTGGCGGAAGGTGGCCGAGGAGATCACCCGCTACTTCACCGACGAGCAGTACGTGGGGGTGTGTTTCCGCGCGGTTCCCGGCAAAGGCCGTTCGCTGTTCGAGGGAGCGATGGACAACTTGACCCTCGAACGTGGCAGAACGCCGGAAGAAACCCGGCAGAAGCCGCGGAAGGAAGACCTCGCCCTCGAGGGCCGCATCACCGCGCTCGTCCAGGCCCGCAAGGACCCGAAGGTGCTCTACGCGAGGACGGTGGGCAGGGGCCTCCTGAAGTCTCAAGACCGGGGCGAGACCTGGCGCCCGGCCAATGGCGGCCTGACCTCGCCAGAGGCCCTGGCCGTCCGTTCCGTGGCCGTCCATCCCACTGATAGTTCGATTGTGCTGCGAGGCGGCGGCGCAATCGTTGGCGAAAACCTCAGGAGCGGGCTCTGGCGCAGCACCGACGGCGGGAAGACCTGGGCGCTGGTGACGCGGGAGATTGACTTCGACGGGCGCGGCCCGACGACCCTCTTCGGCGAGGTCATCGGGTTCTGTCCCCAGAAGCCCGACCTGGTCGCCGCCGCGGGCGAGACGAAGGGCTTGTTCCTCAGCCGCGACGGCGGGAAGACCTGGGAGCGCGCCGGACTGGCCGGCGAGCGGATCACCTCTCTGGCCTTCATCCCGAAGACCGGCGGGGGACCGGCGCTTGTGGTCGGCACTTTCGACGACGATGAGTTCGCGGCCCTCGGCCTCCCCGGCCCCGCCACCCCCGCCAACGCTCCGGGGCGAATCTATTGGGTTGGCTTCCGCGATGGAAAGCCGCGCTTCGAGAAATCCTGTGAGGTGAAGCGTTGGGGAGTGACGAACATCGGCTTCGGCTCCCACCAGAACTTCGCCACCTTCGCCACCACGCGCGGGGTTTACT
>CAYYCI010000031.1:11950-15523 GCA_964470215.1 uncultured Planctomycetota bacterium | reverse complement strand
TCAGCGCCACGTCCTCGTCCACCCGCACGCCATCGAGTTCGACGTAGCGCTGGCCGACCGGCTTGATGAACCCGACCGGGGGCGCTTTCTCGTTGAAGGCGGCTAGCAGACCCAGCGAGATCGTCGTTTTTCCCTCGTTCTGGCGGGTCGCTGCCACAAAGAGTTTCTTGGGCTCACTCGCCATGGTCGCCTCCTGCCCCTTCGCCGCCAGCCAGCGGGGCTCGGCGCAGCGGGGTGTAGGTGGGGCCGGTGGGCGAGAGCGTGCTACGCATCAGCACGATCTCCCCGACACGGCACCGCCCGAACTCCCTCCCTGCAATGGTTTTTATTAGCGCGCGCAACTGGCGCGCCCCCTCGCGCCCCTTGACGCGGCCCATAGTAACGTGTGGACGGAAGCCTCGCTTCTCCGGTTCGTGGCCGAGGCGCGCGAGAATACCCTCCAGGCGGCGATGGAGCGGGTGGACATCCGGCGCCTCCACCCCTGCCCACACCACCCTGGGGACGCCCCTTGGCGGGAAACTCCCCACCCCGGCTATCCTCATCTCGAACGGGGCGGCGGGGGCCGCGGCCTCGGTCATCGCCTGGGCGATGGCCTCGAGCCCACCCTCCTCGACCTCGCCGAGGAACTTCAACGTCAGGTGGAGATTCTGGGCCTCGACCCACTTGACCTTGCAAGGGGCTGCGGCGAGCTGGCACTGGGCCTCCGCGAGCCTCTGGCGAACATCCTCATCGAGCGCGATGGCGATGAAAAGCCTCAAGCGCAGCCCGTCCTCACACCCCGACCATCTCGGTGAACTCGGCGATGCGCTCCTCGACCCGCTCGCGCGGCAGCGAGCGGAGGCGCTCGACGCTGAACGCCTCGACGTCGAAACTCGCCACCACCGTGGCGTGGACGAGCGCGCGACGCAGCCCCTCGAACGACAGGTCGCCCGTGCTGGCCAGATAGCCCATGAACGCCCCCGCGAAGCAGTCGCCCGCACCCGTCGGGTCGTGGACCTCGGCCACCGGGTAGGCGGGCAAGAGCGAGAGCCTCTCGTCGCAAAGGAGCAGGGAGCCGTGGGCGCCCTTCTTGACGATCACCACCCTCGGCCCCAGACCCGCGACCGCTCGAGCAGCCGCCACCAGGTTCTTCCGCTCCGAGAGCATCTCGGCCTCTTCGTCGTTGATGATCACGCCATCAACACGTTCGAGCATCTCGAGGACCTCGGAGCGGGTGTCTGCGATCCAATGGTTCATCGTGTCGGCCAGGACCATCTTCGGGGCCTTGAGTTGGTCCAGGACGCGATGTTGGATCGCCGGGCTGCCGTTGGCCAGGAAACAATACTCGCAGCGGCGATAACTCTCGGGCAACACGGGGTCGAACTGGCCGAAGACGTTCAGCTCGAGGTTGGTGGTCTGGCGGAGGTTCATGTCGTCGAGGTATCGGCCCGCCCAGCGGAAAGTGCGGCCGGGCAGGCGCTGGACCCCCTCGGTGTCCATCCCGCGCTGACGGAATTCCGCGAGATGCGCCTCGGGGAAGTCGTCGCCTACGACCCCCACCAACCCCACCGGGCCGTAGAGGCTGGCGGCGTAGCCAAAGTAGGTGGCCGAGCCGCCCAGAACCTCGTCGGCTCGGCCTTCGGGTGTTTCGATGGTGTCGAACGCAATCGAGCCCACGCAAACGAGCAAGCCGCTCCTCCTCTCACGAGATGATGATGCCCGCGTAGCCGACGACCCGGGAGCGGTCGCCGTACGGGCTGTCGGCGCTGGTGCGGTAGTCCACCAGTTCGGCCTTCGTCGCCCCGCGAGCCTTCCCATAGGCCAGCCCCGCCGCCACCGGGTCGTGGCCACACATCGAGATGCGGTGGCCGCGGACCGTCTCCCACATGGCGGCCTCGTCGAGCGCGAGGATTTTCTCGATCACCAGGTGGTCCTTCTCGCGCGCGGCGGCGTCGGGCTCGTAATGGGTCATGTCCGTGCTCGCCACCAGCAACACCGGGCGCCCGAACCGCTCGACTGCCCGTGCGAGCCCCAGACCGAACTCCTGGAGGCGGTCCAGCCGCGATTGCATGGTGCAGATGGCTGCCAGCCGCACCCCCTCGTTGCGATACTTCAGGAACGGCAGGTGGACCTCGCCCGAGTGTTCGAGCTCGTGGGCGCGCGGGTCGGCGGTTACCATCGGACACTCGGCCGCGATGGCCGCGACCAGTTCGGTCGAGACGGGCACGTCGCCCAGCGGGGTCTCCCAGCGCCCCTCGTCGAAGAGCGCGAACTCCGCCCCAGGGCTTCGACCGTGGTTGACCGACAGGACGATCACGTCGTCGGGCACGACCACCCGGGCGTAGACCGCGCCCGCCACCGGCCCGGAGTAGACGTAGCCCGCATGCGGCGCCACGACGGCGACCGCCGGCTGGGCCTCGACGTCCTCGGGCAGGAACTCCTCGAGCATCTCGATGAGCCTGGCCCGGCTCGAGGGATAGAAACCGTAGTCGCTGGCGAAGGCTCTTCTCACTGGCATCGTCCCGCCTCCGACTGCCTCGACCGCCCCCCGCGCCCGCAAGATAGTATAGCCGCCCCCCGGGAGCGATCAAGGCGCCGATATGGGCAGGCGCAGGCCATATGACCGCGTGAGTTGTTAACCTGCCCGCCGGCTGCTGCTATGATGCAATCGCTGCGACATACTATGTGGGGTGAAAAGATTCCTCCGGAGGCTGTTGGGTCCGTACGATGAGCCCGGACTTTGACATTCCCAGGGAACGCCTGGCAGAGTTTTGCCGCGAGCACGGCATCCGACGATTGGCTCTATTCGGCTCAGCGCTCCGCGCGGATTTCGGGCCTGAGAGCGACGTGGATGTTCTGGTCGAGTTCGAGCCAGGGCGCGCTCCCGGACTGCTCGGGATGGCGCGCTTGGAGCGGGAGTTGTCGGCCTTCTTCGGCGGCCGCAAAGTTGACCTCCGCACACCGGCGGACCTCAGTCGCTACTTCCGGAAGAAGGTTCTCGCTGAAGCCAGGGTGGAGTATGCGCGAGGAGGATGAGATTCGCCTGCGGCACATGCTCGATGCCGCGAAAGACGGGCACTGGTGCCCGGGACGGCTTTATTTGACCACGAGGCGGTTGCGCTGGTCGGGGCGGATGGTGGCGCGTCTGGTGATCTCGCGGCCGTTGCTCAGAACGACCTTGACGAGGTAATCCCCCGGAGCGGGGACGCCAAAGAATGCCTCCCGCGGGGTCTGGCGGTTGTAGCCCTCGACGCGACAGACCTGCTGGAGGCCGAGGAGCTTGTCGGGGGGGCTGATCAGATAGACCTTCGCGCCGACGGTGCCGACCCTGGCCCTGACGAGGACGGTGAGGTAGTAGCGGTTCTCGCCGGCGACGTAGGGGTTGAGGAGGAGTTGGTTGCGGCCGTTCTGGCGCAGGATGACCATGTCGAGGTCGCCGTCGCGGTCGAGGTCGCCGAAGGCCGCGAAGTTGGTGACCTCGGACTTCTCGCCCGTCACCCCGTACTCCTCGGCCTTGTCCACGAAGGCGTGGTTGGCCTTCTGGATGTAGAGGCGGTTGCGCTCGTTGGCGTTGCAGATGAAGAGGTCGAGGAG
>CAYYCI010000031.1:0-11850 GCA_964470215.1 uncultured Planctomycetota bacterium | reverse complement strand
TGCCTTCGTCGGCGTTGAAGATGACGTCGGTGCGGTGGTCGCCGTCGGCATCGAAGACCACGTATTGGGGCCAGGCCCGGGTCTTGAGGAATTCTGCGGTCTCGAGCCCGTCGGGCTTGCGGACGACGAGGCCGATGCGGGTGGATATGTCGGCGAATCGGAACGGGATTCCGCGAACGGCGGCGAAGAGGCTCAGGGTGCGAATCGAGCCGACGAACTGCGCGAGGATGTCGGCGCGGCCGTCGCCTGTGGCGTCGAGGACGGCGATGTTGCCGAAGCCGAAGCCTGTGGCGGCCGGTGACTGCTTGGGGTCCGGAGCGATGGCCCGGCGGGGGTCGAGGCGGAAGAGCGGGGTGCCATGGCCAGTGTTCTCGTAGAGCGCGAGCCGGGTGTGGTCGCTCTTGCGGGCGCCATCCGTCGTTGTCCATAGCCCACGACACACGACGTCGAGGTCCCCGTCGCCATCGAGGTCGGCCCAGCAGATAGGCTCGTCGCCGGTGGCCAGACCGGCCTTCTCGGTGTAGTCCTCAAAGGCTATCTCCTTCGACCCCGGCTTGGTGCGGTTGAAGAAGATGGGAACGAGCGGGGAGTCGCCTTTCTTGCGGCGGATGTCGAGGGCTATGTCGAGGAGGCCGTCGTTATTGATGTCAATGACCCAGCCGCCAACCGGCCTCAGCGACTTGAACGCGGCGGAGAGGTCGCCGGCTCTCTCGGTTACGTCAACGAATGGCTTGATGATTTCGGCTTGACGGATGAGGGCAGCGATCTCGGCGTCGCAACGGGCCGCCAGGTCGCGGACCTGCGCGCGGTGCTGCTCGAGGAAGGCGGTGTCGGCGCAGTCGGCCAGGAGTTTGGCGACCGTGGCTTTTGCCTCCTTCCATTGCTTCTTCTCCGCCAGTTCGTTGGTCTTCGCCCAGAGGCCCTGGGCCTTTTCCTCGAGGGCCATGGCCTCGAGGCACTCGATGAACTGGGCGCAATGCTTCAGTTGTGGGTCGGCGGTGGAGTCCGGGAGTTGGGCGAGCGCGGCCTTTGCGGCGCTCGGTTCGCCGCGGTAGAGCTCGAGGAGTGGACGAATGGCGGCGGTCTGCGGGAGTTTGAGTTCCTCGAGGTCCGGGTTGGTGAGTTCCCAGATGGGAACGTTGCCGCCGATGGCGCAGTGGATGATGCCGTTCTCGACCTTGCGTATGGGTCGAAGGATGCCTCTGACGCGCGCGGACTTGCGCCGGGCGAGGCTCTCCGCGACGGTCTGGAAGTAGGCTTTCAGGCGGTCAATGTCGGCCCGGGCAGCCCGGAGCATGGCGGCCAGATGTTGGTTGTCGGGGGCTTGTGCCGGGTCGAAGAGTCCTCGTGCTTCGTCGAACCTCCCGGTCTTGACCAGTGGGGCGGCCTTGGCGAGGAGCGCAGCCAGGGCGGTGCGGGCGAGGCGCCGGTCGCGTGCATCCTCGAGGGCGGCGATCTTCCTGACAGCCTGTTCCGCCTTTTCGATGGCCTCGGGAATGGCCAGCGCGCGAGCCTCCTGGTAAAGTTTTCGCGCCTCAGCCAGTCGTCCCTTGTTGATCAGTTCCGCGCCCTGTGCTTCCAGGTTATCGAGGTGGTCTGAGATGGCTTTTTCGACATTCGTCCTCAGTTCCTGGACGACTTCAGCGAAATGGATGGATGTCGGGTCGAAAGGCGGTGTGGTGAGTGCCTGGCGCGCCTGGGCGAACTTGTGTTGCGCCAACAGGTCGTGGATTTGTTGGCGGAAGTCGTCCTCGGCCTTCCACCGGCTCTTGAGGCGCGCGAGTTGAGTCTTGGCTTCGGCGACCGCGGCCGCGCCCTTCGGGTTGTCGGCATACTTGCGGATGAAGTCGGCGAAGAGCCTTTCGACTTCCGCACGGTCGCTCATCTCCTCGACCACCGGGACGAGTTGGCCGAGGACCTTCCCGGGGTCGGGCCCCTGTTGCACTTTGGGGGCCGGCGCGGAGGTTTTCGGGGATGGGGCAGAGGTCTTGGGTTTGGCCGGTGGTCTCGGAGGCCTAGGCCGGGTTGGGGTGGACGGCAGGTGGGCCTGTGGTCGGGCAGGCGCGCCGCCGCGACCCAGCGCGATGGCGAGGACGGCAGCGCCCACCACAGAAGCGGCGGCCGCCGCGAGGATGATGTTGCGCCGGCGACGCTTGGCGCGGATTTCGGCAATGCGGCGGCGTGCGGCGCCGGGCGCCCGTCCAGCGTGGGGCAGCGGGCGACCGGCCAGCGCCGCCTCGATGTCCTCTAGCAATTCGCTCGCGCCCTGATAGCGACGCTCGCGGTCCTTCTGCATGCACCGGCGGATGATCGCCACGACGGCCTCCGAGAGGCCGGGGGTGGTGGTGCGAGGGTCGGGGATGGGGTCGTTGAGGTGTTTGGTCATCACGATGGCGCCGGTGGGGCCGTCGTAGGGGACCTGACCTGCGACCATGCGGTAGAGGGTGGCGCCGAGGGCGTAGATGTCGGCCCGCTGGTCAATGTCCTCCTGGCCCCGCGCCTGCTCGGGCGAGATGTAGTAGGGCGTTCCGACGGGGATTCCGGCCTGGGTGATTGACTTGTCGGTGTGGATTTCCTTCGCCAGGCCGAGGTCGCCGAGTTTGGGCGTGCCGTCCGAGGCGATGAAGATGTTTCCCGGCTTGATGTCGCGGTGGACGATGTCGTGTTCGTGGGCGTGTTCGAGTGCGCGGGCGATGGCGGCGGTGATCTCGAGGGCCTGGCGTTCGGGGAGTTTGCCCTCGCGCTCGAGGACCTGGCGAAGGCTCTCGCCCTCGACATACTCCATGGCGAAGTAGTAGTAGCCGTCGGCCTCCCCCGCATCAATGCCCAGGACGACATTGGGGTGGTTGAGTTTCCCGGAGGCCTGTGCCTCGCGGATGAAGCGTTCGACGAAATCGGGCTGGCGGGCCAGGCGCGGGGCAAGGACCTTCAGGGCCACTATCTTGTCGAGGCTCTCCATCCTGGCCTTGTAGACGGTTCCCATTCCGCCCTGCCCGACCCGGGCGAGGAGTTGGAATCTGCCGATACGCCTCAGCCGCGGCTGTCGCAGTGCGCGGTTGACGGCCTCGAGTTGCGCGCGGGTCAGGTAGCCTTTCTTGAGGAGGACCTCCGGGAGGGTTTCGCTGAGGCCCATCTCCTTGGCCTTGGCCAGGAGGGCGAGCGCCTCGCGGACTTGGTCCTGGGTGACATAGTTCAGGGAGATGGCCATTCGCGCGAACTCGATGTCGCTTTTCGCCACTGGCGTTCTCCCTGAGCCCGCTCAGCGGACCTCGACCACGAACGGCACGAGGGCCAGGACGCGCTCGCGCCGCAGCGCGCCGAGGAGCGCCAGGCCGAGCGCCCGCCGCCCCACCACAGGCTCGATCGCATCGAGGAACGAGCGGACCGAAGCCGGCTCGAAGATGGCCTCGAGGAAACTCTTCTCGCGCGGCAGGATGACCGGCTGGACGTTGTCCTTTTCGCTCAGCCCGGCTTTTTTCATCGCCAGTTGGTAAGCGGCCCTCAGGCCGCCGAGAGCATCCACGAGGCCGAGGTTCTTCGCCTGGCGGCCGGTCCAGACCCTCCCGGTGGCCAGCTTCCTCATTTGCTCTTCAGGCATATGGCGTCCGGCCGCGGCCTTGCGGACGAACTCCTCGTAGGTCTGGCGCATCATGGCGTCCAGGCGCCCACGCTCGGAGGGCGAGAGGGGGCGGTAGTCGGAGAAGATCGCCGCGTTCTTCCCGCGGGTGAAGACCTCACAGGTTACCCCTATCTTGTCGTAGAGGCCCTTCAGGACGATCTTGCCGCCGAGCACCCCGATCGATCCTGTCAGGCACCCCGGCTGTGCCACCACCGCGTCGGCGCTCATCGCGATGTAGTAGCCGCCCGAGGCAGCGACCGATGAAAGGGAAGCCACCACCGGCTTGCCTGCCTTGCGTGTCCGCTGGACCTCACGCCAGACGAGGTCCGAGACCAGCGCCGAGCCGCCCGGACTGTCCACACGCAGGACAACGGCCTTGACCGTCGGGTCTTCGCGGGCGGCCTCGAAGGCCCTCGACATCTCGTCGGCCGTTATCAGGTTCTCGAGGTAGAACGACGGCCTGGTCGGCAGGATCATCCCGGTGGCGAAAATGACCACGATCTTCGGTCGGTCGGTTTTCGGGATGGGTGGCCTGGGCCTCATGGCCGAAAAAAGAGTGAAGATGTTGAACTCCGAAAGGTCCGGCCCCTCGGCACCGAGATGATGATATGCCTTGACCAACTCGACCTCGGCCCCGAGGTCCTTCTCCATCGCCTCGAGGAACTGGTCCTCGTAGGCCACGTCGTCGAGCAGGCCGGCCTTCTTGGCCGCCTCGGCGCTGTAGGGGCCGTTGTCTATGGTCTCCCGCACCCTCTCAGGCGGCAATTTCCGGCCCTCGGCAATCGCCGAAACGTACTGATCGTAGAGGTCGTCGAGCAGTTCGTTGAAAACCTTCTTGTTCTCCTCCGACATGGCGCTCTGGGTGAAGGGCTCGGTGGCGGTCTTGTGGCGACCGAAGTGGAGAAGTTCGACCTTCACACCTAGCCAATCGAGCAAACCTTTGAGGTAGGTGACCTCGGCCGAAAGGCCGGTCAGGAGCACCATCGCCCCGGGCGGCGCGCCCACGCGGTCCGCGGAGCAAGCCAGGAGATAGTCGGTGTTGAAACACGAGTCGAAATAGCAATAGACCCTCTTGCCCGCAGCCTTGAACTCGGCAATGGCCTCGCGGACCTCCTGGAGTTTCCCCAACCCCATCAGAGGGAAATTCAGCCGGAGGAGGAGCGCTCGGACCGTCGGGTCCTTCGCCGCCTTGCGTATCGAGGCCGTGTAGTCGCGCAACAGCGGCCGTCGTGGGCCAAAGGGCACCTCGAGGGCACGCTGCTCGGCCACCTCGCCCTCAAGGCGCACCTCGACCACCCGGGCAACCTGGCCGCCGGCAGCGACGGTCGGCACGAGGAACGCCACCGCCGCCAGGGCCGCTGTCGTCCTCTTCATCCCGAACCCTTTCCGTCTTCCGGGGAGAGCGTCTCTCTTCGGCAGATGCCACTATACTTGAAAAACCCTGGCAATTCAACGCATTTGCCAGGCCGCATTGCCCCGCTGACGCCCCGTCGCCGGGTCATTTCACCGCGCGGCACACCCGCCGCGCAAAGAAAGGTGGAAAAACAAATGGCGGCCATGTATGATCTCGCCACCAGGCAAGGAAAGGAGAGAGGAGGATGTGGCGACTGTCTCTTGCGTTTGCCCTCGCGGGCCTGGGAGGGTTGGCGCGGGCCGAGGACTGGCCCCACTGGCGCGGGCCGCAGCGCGACGGCCTGTCCCGCGAGACCGGCAAGGCGGCCTATGTGGCTAACGGTGTGGGCAAGGGGTCGGTTACCTACGCCGACGGGATGCTCTACACCTACAGCGAGCGCGGCGCGATGGGCCTCGTGCCCGCAACCCCCACCGGCCACAACGTCGTGAGCCGATTCCGCGTGCCGCCGGGCGGCTCCGGGCCCTTCTGGGCCCACCCGGTCGTCTCGGGCGGGCGGCTCTACCTGCGCCACGCCGACGCGCTCCATTGCTACGACATCGCGAGGCATTAGGGGGACAGGCCGTGTGGCTCGCCGCCGTGTTCTTCGCGGTCACCTCGGTCGCTCCGCCCTCGCGCGCTGTCCTTGAAGACTTCCAGCGGAAAACCCTCGAGGGCGGCCCGCTGGCCTGGCAGACCCACGAGCGGTGGGCAATCGTGGCAGGCCGCCTCATGACCAGTTATCGCGGTCGCCCCCAGTGGCCACACGCCGTCGCAAGCACGGTCCCACCGAGGGCGATCCCCATCGGCGGCCTGGTCTCGGTGGACATCGTCCATTTTGCGCGGGTGCGGCGCTCAGGCTATGCAGCCCTCCGCCTGACCGACATCGCCTCCGGGGCATTTATCGAACTGGTCTCGAACTGCAATGACACGACAGTGGCCTATCGCACCAGCGACACTGAGCCCCAGATGCGCGGCCTTCCCGGGCCGCCGCGGTGGGTCCAGAACCAGCCGGGACGATACGGTATCCGGTGGCTCGGGGAGGTCGCCGGCGCGGGCGAGAGCGCCTTCGAGGTCCTCTTCGTGCCCAGGAGCGACGGCCACCTCGCAGTCCTCGCCAAGCCGAGGGTCAAGGGTTTCGCCACCCCGTCCCTCGTCGAACTGGTCGTCAACTCCGAGGATCAGGCCCGCGCCGCGGCCTCCGTGGCGTTCGACAACCTGCGGCTCGAGGTCTGCGAGGGGCCGGACACCCCGGCCGGCTTCGCCGCCACCCCCACGCCCGCCGGCGCCATCCGGCTCACGTGGCAGGACGTGGCGGCCGAGGAGCGCTACGTCATCGAGCGCGCGGTCGGCGAGGGGGACTGGCAACAAGTCGCGCGACTCCAGGCCGACGCCATCGCCTGGGAGGACCGCAGGGTCCGGCCCTCGGTCCAATACCGCTATCGCCTGCGCGCCGGGAACCCGAAAGGTTTCTCGAACTGGACCCCGGTGGCCGAGGCGTTGGTCCCCGGGCCACCGCTTCCTCCCGACGAACTGACGGCCACCGTGCGCGAGTTCGGAATGGTGGTCCTTCGCTGGCGCGACAACTCGGTCAACGAGGACAGATTCGTGGTCGAGCGCCGCGACGCCACGACCTGGCGGACGCTCAAGGCCATCGCCGCCAACGTTACCTCCGTCGAGGACTGGCTGCCCGCCTCGGGGCGCGCGGCCTATCGGGTGCGAGCCGTCAACCCACAGGGTGCCTCGCCCTGGAGCAACGTCGTCCAGGCCGTTCTGCCGCCACGCCCGCCAAGACTCCTCGAACCCAGCGGGCCGCTCATCTACAACCGCCAGGATCGGTTGCCGGTCGAGTCGGTGGAGTTGATTTTCGACAAGCCGGTCGGGCCGCCGCTTCCCGAAGCGCCGCTGGCGTTCACGATTCGCGCCTTGCGCCACCCGTGGCACGATGTCGAACTCCCCGAGGCAAAGATAACCGCCATCGTTTACGACGGCACGCGCGTCCGCATCCACTTCTCCCCACCGATCCCCGATATGGTGGAGTACCGGATCGAGCAGGTCGCCCCGCTCACGGGACCGGAGGGAGGGGCGGTGTGGGTTCCCGCGGTGCGGGTGGGGGTGCTGGTCGGCGACGACGACCGCGACGGCTTCGTCGAGCCGCCACCCGGTCAGCCGCTCGGTAGACGCCTCCCCATGCCGCCGATGCCCATCGGCATCATGGCCGAGGACATCGAATTCCACACCGAGGACGGTGCACACAACGTCGAACACATCATCGAACTGCTCCACGCCTACCGGGGAATAGACTTCCTGCGGGTGAACCTGTGGTGGGACATGCTCGAGCCGGCGCAAGGGCAGTTCAACCCCACCTACGTTGGCTTCCTCAAGCGGGTCCTCGAGGCCGCCCAGAAGCGACAACTGCCGATGGAGATCGGCCTCCGGCAGGTCCGATGGCCGCTGTGGGTGTGCAACCACCCGGGCTTTGCCAACCGCCTCTACGAACCGGCCGCCGCGCGCAAACTGGCCGACACCTGGCGACGTATCGCATCCATCTGCCGCCAATACCCCGTCGTCTTCGGCTATTGGCCGGTCTCCGAGGAGTACCCGAAGGGTGGCGACATCCCGAAGTACCTCGATTGCATGCGCAGGGTCGCCGACGCGCTGCGACGGGTCCACCCCGGCTGCGTGGTCAAACTCCGACCCGCCGACGCCCCCTTCCAGGGCGGCTACGAGGTCACTCCAATCGTCACCCAGAAAGGGCCCCAGGACATCTGCATGGCGGCTGGGGTTTACCCTAGCGGCTGGCAGTGGGACATCGCCAATCCCACCCCTCTCTCGAACGCGAGTTTCGCCAACATGGAGGCCTTCCGCTACTTCGCCCCGGAGGTCCAGGGCGGGCCGAATGGCCTCGGCGAGATCGGTTTCAGGGCCACCGCCAAGTCCACCTTCGGCGACCCGGAACGCCTCCTCGCATTCCAGCGCGTCATGGCGCTCGCCTATGACATCGGCCTTCAGGAGTTCGTCATCTGGGGCGAGTCGTGGACATTCAACGACCCGGCAACGTACTTCCCGCGCCTGAAAGCCTTCCGCGATGCCCTCATCCGCAGGCCCCGACACCCGGGCTTCGACCTTCAACTCGTCAACGACACCAATGTTGACTTCTCCCACCCGCCCTATCGCAAGGAAGCGAAGCCCGACATCTCCCACGTCTTCGAGTGGCTCGAGGAACGGGGCTACAAGTTCTTCCTGACCGTTCCGGCGGCCATGCGCCACCAGAAGGCCAAGCCCTTCAAGACCTCGCTCAAACTATCCGACCTCCTGAAACTCCCGCGCCCCGAGCAACTGGCCTTCCTCGAGAAGCATCTCGCGGACATCGAGCCCACCGGGGTCATCCTCCCCTGGTTGGGGCGGAGGTTCTATCGCCAGAGCATCACCGGCTTGCCGTGCGAGGTGGCGGTCGAGTTTCCCGACACCCAGGGTCTTTGCGACGCGGTGAGCCTCAGCCCCACGCTCGTCCAAATCTACGCCCCCTCCGGCACACTCGTCCGTTGGCGCCGGCCCGGCGAGGCCGATTGGCACGACTTCACCATGCCCCCCGAGACCAGGATCACCTTTCTGGAGTTGGACGGACACGGACGGACACTGAGGGGAGGAAACAATGAGTAACCCGGAATCGCTCTTCTTCAACCATGGCGGCTACAAGAAGCTCAAGACCTTCCAGATCGCACAATTAATCTATGACTTGACGGTTGAATTCTGCGATCGCTTCGTCAGTGCCCGCAGCCGCACCCGCGACCAGATGGTTCAGGCAGCGCGCTCCGGGGTTCAGAATATCGCAGAAGGCAGCGTGGCCTCGGGCACATCGAAGAAAATCGAGATGAAGTTGACGAATATCGCCCGGGCGAGCCTCGAGGAGTTGCGCCTGGATTATCAGGATTTCCTTCGCCAACGGACGCTGGGGCTCCTCGCGCCGAATCACCCGGCGCTCGTGCGCTTCAAGGCTAAGCGATGCGCCAGACTCGAAGAAGTTCAGACCTGGGTTAATGATGAGATGCGACGACAAACACGGACGAACACGGACCAACACAGACCAACACGGACAAGGACTGAGAAACCGCCTCCGGTCCGTGATCGTCCGTGATCGTCCGTGCCAGTCCGTGGCTCCGGAAGCCGAAACCTGACCGCAGTCGCGCTCTGGGCCAACGCGGCTCTCTCCCTCCTGAATCTCTGCTGTTATCTCCTGGACCGCCAACTCGCGGCCCAGGCGCAAGCCTTCGAGGACGCCGGCGGCTTTGCCGAGAGGCTCTATCACCGGCGGCGTGCGAAGCGCCGAAGGCCCGCCTCTGACCGCTAGCCGCCCGGCGAGCAGGTCCCCCCGACCAGCCGTCTCACGGGCGCGCCGCAAGCCGCCGCCGGTAGTAGTCCGCCACCACCGCAGCGATGATCACCGCCCCGGTGACCATTCGCTTGTACTCTTCCGGCACCCCCACTGCCGCCAGCCCGAAGAGCAAGACGGCCATGATCAACACGCCGAGGAACGAGGCGACGACCGATCCCCGCCCGCCCATGAGGCTGGTGCCGCCGATGACCGTTGCCGCGATGGCCTCGAGTTCGTAGCCCTGGCCGATGTTCGGATTCGCCGACGGGAGCCTCGCGGCGTGAAGCACCGCCGCCACGCCAGCCAGAAACCCGCTGAGGGCGAAAACCGCCAGTTTCACCGGCCGCGGGTCTATCCCCGAGAGCCTCACGGCCTCCTCATTTGTGCCAATGGCCACCATGTAGCGGCCGAAGACCGTCTTCGAGAGAACGAACTGCCCCACGACGACGACCGCAATCGCCACGAGAAACGGCAGCGAAAGCCCCAGGAATGGCTCCCAGGCCAAGACCTCGACCTTCGGGATGTCCACCGAGCGCATGGTGGTGACCAGGTAGGCCCCGCCGCGCGCCATCTCGAGCATGCCGAGGGTGACGATGAACGAGGGGAGCCGCCAGGCGATGGTCAGCGCGCCGTTGATCGCTCCACACAGGGTGCCAATCCCCACGCACGCCAACACCCCAACCACAAGCGGCAGGTGGGCCTTCTGGACCACCACGCCGAGCACCGCGCAAGATAGCGCCAGCACCGAGCCGACCGACAGATCGATCCCCGCAATGATCAACACGTAGGTCATCGCCACGGCGAGCACGACCGAGTGGGGCACTTGGTTGGCGATCGTCCTCAGGACGCCCAGCGAGAGGAACCGCCTCGAGGCCAGGCCGAAGCCGA
This sequence comes from uncultured Planctomycetota bacterium, assembly GCA_964470215.1. Classification (GTDB taxonomy): domain Bacteria; phylum Planctomycetota; class PUPC01; order DSUN01; family DSUN01; genus CAYYCI01. The sequence continues at coordinate 1,578 of CAYYCI010000031.1, read as the reverse complement.
CGAAGAGCACCGCGAGGAAGAGCAGCAGGCCAAAGTAGTCGCCGCTCGCTCGCCACAGACGCCTCGCAAGGCCCACACGGGCGGTCTCGTTCATCGCACCAGGGCCTCCTGCCGTGAGGTGTAACCGCTCAGAGCCGCCTCCATTATCTTCTCCTCGCTCCATTCCCCACGCTCGAACGTGGCGACAAGGCGCCCTGCGGACATCACGGCGGTCCTGTCGCAGATGCTCATCAACTCGATGAGGTCCGAGGAGACGACCACGATCGCCTTCCCCCTGGTCGCCAGGTCGTTGAGGAGTTGATAGACCTCGAACTTCGCCCCGATGTCTATCCCGCGGGTTGGTTCGTCGAGGAGCAGAACGTCGCAATCGCGATAGAGCCATCGAGCGAAGACCACCTTCTGTTGGTTGCCTCCACTGAGTTCCTGGACCGGCTGGTCGGTCGAGCGACACTGGATGGAGAGGAGGCGGACGAGTCGCCTGACAGCCTTGTCCTCGCCGCTGGTGTCAACGACCCCGCCGGGCCGAAGCAACTGGCGGAGGTTAGCGAGCGTGGCGTTCACCCTGACCGAGAGGGGCAGGAGAAGGCCGTGGGCCTTGCGGTCCTCGGTCAGCAACGCAATGCCCAGGCGGACGGCATCGCGCGGGGAGCGGATGCGGACGGGCGAGCCGTGGAGACGAACCTCGCCGGCATCTGCCCTGTCGGCGCCGAAGACCGCGCGGAGTGTCTCGGTGCGGCCCGAGCCCATCAGGCCCGCGAGACCGAGAATCTCGCCGCGGCGGACGGCGAATGAGACGTCGCGGACGGCCTGGCCTCTGCACAGCCCCTTCACCTCGAGTGCGACGGGACCTGGCTGGGGCGAGGCCGCGCGCTTCATCTCTCCCAGGTCCCGCCCCACCATCATCCTGATGATCTCGTCGAGGGGGGCGTCGGCTGGCCGAGTGCCGACCACCTGGCCGTCGCGCAGGACGGTTATCCTGTCGGCGATCTGGCCGATCTCCTCCATGCGATGCGAGATATAGAGGATGCCCACTCCCGCGGCGCGGAGCGCGCGGATGCGCTCGAAAAGGCGTTCGACCTCGGCGTCGGTCAGCGCGGCGGTCGGCTCGTCGAGGACCAGCACGTCGCAGCGCCCGGCGAGCGCTGCGGCGATCTCGACCAACTGCTGCTGGCCCACCCCCAGGCGATGGACCGGCGTGTCGGGCGCCACGCCCCCAAGGCCCACCTGGACCATCACCTCCCGGGCGGCCTGGTGGAGGCGGGGGTAGTCAATCACCCCGAAGCGGCTGGGCAGGGTCCTGAGGAAGATGTTCTCGGCCACGGAGAGGTTGGCCACGAGGTGGAGTTCCTGCATGACCATTCGGACGCCGTGGCGTTCGGCATCGCCCTTGTCGGCGGGAGCGTAGAGATTGCCGCGCAAGCGCATGGAGCCGCGTTCGGGCCTCAGGAGACCGGAGACGATCTTCGCCAGAGTGGTCTTGCCCGCGCCGTTCTCCCCCACGAGGGCGTGGACTTCGCCTGCCCTGAGCTCGAGGTCCACGTCCCGCAGCACGGGCTCGGCGAACGACTTCCAGATGCC
>CAYYCI010000030.1:12738-15539 GCA_964470215.1 uncultured Planctomycetota bacterium | reverse complement strand
AACGGCACGGAGAGCCGGCCGTAGGCGCAGGAGCGGATTTCGTGGAAGAGCGGGCCGCCGACCAGGCCCGGGGAGACGGCGCGGTCCAGCACCCCCACCGCTTTGGCCCTGCCGAGGGCCGTGATGATCTGTTCGGCCGGGAACGGGCGATAGACCCTTATCTTCAGCAGGCCGGCCTTCACACCCTCGCTGCGGAGTTGGTGCACGGCCGTCTTGGCGGTGCCGCAGGTCGAGCCCATGGCGACGACCACGAACTCGGCGTCGTCGAGTTGGTAGGGCTCGAGGATGCCGTAGGAACGGCCCGAGAGCCGGGCGTATTCTTCAGCAACAGCTTCGATGACCGGGGATGCGCCCTCGATGGCCGCCACCTGCTGGCGCTTGGCCTCGAAGTAGTTGTCGGTGAGGAAGAGGGCGCCGAAGGTGTAGGGGTTATCGGTGTCGAGGAGCGAGCGCTGGGGCTTGTAGGTGCCGACGAAGTCGCGGACGGCGTGGTCGTCGAGGATGTCGAGGGTTTCGGCGGTGTGGCTGAGGATGAAGCCGTCGAGGTTGACCATCACGGGGGTGAGGACGTCGGGGTGTTCGGCGATGCGGACGGCCTGGATGGTGTTGTCGTAGGCTTCCTGGGAGTTTTCGCTCCAGAGTTGTATCCAGCCGCTGTCGCGTGCGAGCATGGCGTCGGAGTGGTCGCAGTGGATGTTGATGGGTGCGGAGAGCGCGCGGTTGATGACGCACATAACGATCGGCAGGCGGGTGGCGGCGGCGATGTAGCAGATTTCCACCATCAGGGCGAGACCCTGGGAACTGGTGGCGGTGCAGGTTCGGGCGCCGGCGGCCGACGAGCCGACGCAGGCGCTCATCGCGCTGTGTTCGCTCTCGACCAGCACCAGTTCGGTGTCCACGAGGCCGTCGGCGTGGTACTGGGCAAACTTGTGCATCAATTCGGTCTGGGGGGTGATGGGGTAGGCGGCCACGACGTCGGGGTTGATCTGGCGGAAGGCTTCCGCTGCGGCGTCGTTGCCGGTCAACAACACTCGCTTCTGGGCAGTCGCGGCTGTGGCCATTGGCTCATTCCTTCTCGGCTTCACTCTCGAGGATCATCGAGATGGCTTTGACCTTGTCGGGGCACTCGTGGGCGCAGATTCCGCAGCCCTTGCAGTGGTCGTAGTCAATGCCGGTGACCTTGCCCCCCTCGGCCTGAATGGCCGAGTCGGGACAGAGAATCCAGCAGGTCAGGCAGTGGATACACTTCTCGGGGTCCCAGACCGGGCGATAGGTTCGCCAGGTGCCGGTCTTGTATTCGACCGAGTTGCCGGCCTGGGGGATGATTCCCCCGGGAGGCATGGTTTTCCAGGTGTAGGGCCTCATTCGCTCTGGACCTCCTCGTATGCTCGCTTGACGGCGTTGATGTTTCCCTGGACGCCTTTCTCGCCGAGTTTCTTGAGGAACTTCTTCTCGATGTCGTGGAAGATCGTCTCGAGCTTCATCACTCCGGCGACCTTGATAAGGGCGCCCATCATGGGAGTGTTGGGGATGGGTCGCCCGATCTCCTCGATGGCGATCCGGGTGGCATCCACCGTGTAGACCTTCCCGCCGGCGATTCCGAAGCGCTCGCGGACCTCGGCTGGCGACTCCGGGGTGTTGATGATGATGGCGCCGTCGGGCTTCAGGCCCTCGGTCACCGACCCGGCGCTAAGCAGCGTGGGGTCGAGCACGACGATGACGTCGGGGGCCTGGATTGGGCAGTGGAGGCGGATGGGCTGGGTGGAGATTCGGGTGAAGCCACGCATCGGGGCGCCCATTCGCTCCGGGCCATATTCAGGGAAGCCCTGCGAGAACTTCCCCTCCTCCAGTGCGGCCTCGGCCACCATGGTGGCTGCGGTCTTCGCGCCCTGGCCGCCTCGGGCGTGCCAGCGGATTTCGGTCAGATTCTCGGCCATTGAACGCTCCTCGGTTACAGTGGCTCAGAGGTCGTCGTCGCTGACGGTCGCCAGGTCCTCCAGGAGCCTGGTCATCGAGGGATATCGCACGTGGCGTCGGCGGTCCATCGCCCGCAGGATGACGCGCTCGAGGGGTTGGCTTATCGAGGGGCGGAGTTGGCGCGGCGGGGTGATCGTGGCATTGAGGATGGCCGCCGCGATGGCCTGGGGGTTGTCGTCGGTGAACTTAATCGGCCGCTGGCCGGTGGCCACCTCGTAGAGCGAGACGCCGAAGGCATAGATGTCGGTCAGTTCGTCGAAGTGGTTCGTGCGGACGAGTTCCGGGGCCATGTATGCCGGGGTCCCGGTGCGCTGGCCGACATCGCGAATGCGGTCGCCGCGGTTGGCCGCCACGCCGAAGTCTATGAGTTTGGCCGTGCCGTCGGCGGCGAGCATGATGTTGCGGGGACAGACGTCGCGGTGGATCACCCCGCATCTGTGGACGTACTCGAGGCCGGCGGCGGCCTGGCGCATTATCTCGACCTTCCGGCCCTCGATCGCTGGGGAGTGTGAGCGGAGGAGGCTGAGCAGATTCCCGCCACTCAGGAACTCCATCACTATGTAGTAGCGGCCTCGGTGGCGGCCGCAGGTTATCGTGCGGACAATGTTCGGGTGCTTGAGTTTGCGCGCGCGCTCCCCTTCCCAGTCCTTCTTGAGCTTGTGCTGAAGCTTCCTTGCCACCTTGCAGCCGTAGTCGGTGAGGACCTTGACGGCGACGACCTCGCCGCTCTGGGTGTCCTCACCGCGGTAGAGATTCGAGATGCGTCCTTGCGAAACAAGCTCCAGAAGCCTGTAGCCGCCGTAGACCTCTCCAGATTCTCCTGC
>CAYYCI010000030.1:0-12638 GCA_964470215.1 uncultured Planctomycetota bacterium | reverse complement strand
CCGCGGGGGACAAGGCGCTCTTTTTCGTCTACGCGGACAACCCCCAGGCCTGGCCGGTGCCCGACTTCATCGGCGGCGCCGCCGTCTTCGCCAACGGCGGCTTCGAGGAGGGCGGCACCGCCCCCGCGGCCTGGCAGAAGGCCGAGGACGACCCCCAACATCGCCTCTCGTGGGCCACCGACTCCCCCCGCAGCGGCAAGCGTTGCGCTCGCTGCGACGTGGACCCCGGCGCCGAGCCTTCCTGGGTCAAGTGGGTCCAGAGCGACGTCCGCGTCCTGCCCGACACCGACTACCTCCTCCAGGGCTGGGTAAGGGCGAAGGGGGTGAAGGGCGCGGCGGGCCTCTTCGTCCACGTCCACGCCACGAAGCCAATGGTCATCAACAAGGTCGCCAGCGCCGGCGAGGGCACCTACGAGTGGCAAAAGGTCGAGATCGTCTTCCACACCCCACCCGACGCCCGCTCGGCCACCATCGGCACAGTCCTTCGAGGCACCGGCACGGCCTGGTACGACGACGTGGCCTTGATCCGCAGTTCGCGCGAGACCCCGCTGCGCGCCGAGGCGGGGAAGCCTGAGCGGCGCGGCTTGCGCTCCATCCGCGCAAAGGCCCTGTGGCGCGTCCGCTCGGCCCGGTTGCGCGTCGCGCTGGTCGTCCGCAACTGGGCAAATGCCTCCCGGGAGGCTCTTGTGTGGGCGCCGCTGCGGCGCCTCGCCCGCCAGGCCGGCCCCCGGGACGAGTTGGTGGTGGTCGAGCCGACGAGCGGGCGGAGACTCCCGACCATCGTCCTCGGCGAGCGGTTGGTCTTCGTGGCCGACCTGCCGCCCCTGAGCGAGAAGGTTTACCACCTGTATGTCGGGCGCAAGCCGCTCATTCGCCTCGCGCGCCCTGCCTGGAAACTCGACCTCGCCCGCCTCGTCCGCAGCAAGGCCAACCTGGTCCAGAACCCGAGTTTCGAGCAAGGCGAGCCGCTCCCATCACACTGGACCCTCTCGGCCGAGAGCGACAAGCCGTCCGAGGAACTGTTCCGCGCGGGCGTGGATGGGGATGCGGTCAGCGGCAGGCGCTGCGCCAGGCTCATCGTCCCGCCCGGAGCGCCGCTGCGGTGGTCGGGATGGCACCAGGGCGAAATCCACGTCCGACCCGCCGCGACCTATCTCTACGCCGCGATGCTGCGCTGCAAGGACGTCGCCGACGGCTCCGTCCAAGTCCACGGCCACTTCCACAACTCCGAGGGCAAGTTGTGTTCCGAGAGGAAGTACTTCGGCGCCGGCCCGGCCCTCCGGGGCACGAAGGGCTGGACTCTCCTGGCCGCCATCGTCCAGATGCCCACCGACTGTGCATCCGTCCAGCTCCACCTGACCATGAACGCCCACGGGACGGTGTGGCACGACGACGTGCTCTTCGCCGAGGCCCTCGAGGCGTTCCCCGCAGGGGCGGAGAGCCGCGGCGCCGACGAGCGGCCGCTCCAGGTCTGGGCCGTCAATCCGCTCGTGAAGGTTTTCCGCGAGGACGCGCCGGCGCCGACCCCTCGGCGCATCGAACTCGCCGCCGCGCGCAACGAATACGAGCCTCTACAGCTGGTAGTCCGTTCGCCGCAGGGGCTTCGGCGGGTCCGCGTGAGGGTCGAAACCCCGAAGAACGACGACGGCGATGCGCTGCCCCCGCCCGACCTGAATCTCGTGGGCTACGTGCCCATTGACCATCCGAGCAGTTACTACCGCGTGGACGTTCCTGCGTGGCGGCGCAAACTCCCGCCGAAGGGCTCGAGGGGCTGCGACGGATGGGTGGGGTGGTGGCCCGACCCGCTCCCGCCCTTCCGCCCATTCAACCTGGAGCCGAGGACCGCGCAGCCGGTCTGGTTGACCTTCCGAGTGCCCGAGGACGCCGCCGCAGGACGTTACCGCGGTCGGGTGGTCGTGGAGGCCGAGGGGGTGGAGGCCGTGGCCATCCCGCTGGAGATCACGGTCTGGGACTTCACGCTCCCGAAGGAAACCCACCTCGGCGCCATCTACGACTTCCGCGAAAGTTGCGTCCGCCGGTTCTACGACGCCCGGACCCCGCGCCGCCAGATGCTCGAGCGATGGTACGAGTTCATGGCCGCCCATCGGGTTAGCCCGGGCATCTTGCCCCAGCCCCGATTCCGTTACCGCGACGGCAAGGTGACCATGGAGACCGAGGACTTCGACTGGGCGGCAGGGCTCCTCGACCGCCTGGGAATCCGCTTCTTCTACTCACCCTTCGTCTTCTACTGCTTTGGCTGGGCACACCAGCCCAGGAAGTTCCTCGGCTTCGAGCCATTCACCCCGCAATACACCGACGCCTACACGAAGTGTCTCGAGGCATATATGGATCACCTGCGAGCGAAGGGTTGGGCCGACAGGGTGGTGCTCTACATCTCGGACGAGCCCCACTTCCGCCACGAGCATATCCGCAGACAGATGATTCGCCTGTGCGAGATGATCCGCAGTGTCGAGCCGACGATGCCCATATACTCGAGCACCTGGCGCTACTGTCCCGAGTGGGCAGGCCACATCAACGTGTGGGGCGCCGGCCCGCACGGCAGCATCCCGCCGAAGGTCATCCGCGAGCGTCAGGCCGCCGGCGACACCTTCTGGCTCACGACCGACGGCCACATGTGCACCGACACCCCGTATCTTGCCATCGAGCGGCTCTTGCCCTGGTTCTGCCGCCGCTACGGCGCCAGGGCATACGAGTTTTGGGGCATCAATTGGCTGACCTACGACCCCTGGAAGTTCGGCTGGCACAGTTTCATCTCACAGAGCAGCGACGGCGTGAACTTCTACTACGTCCGCTACCCCAACGGCGACGGCTTCCTGGCATATCCCGGCGAGCCGGCGGGCGTTCGGGGGCCGGTCAGTTCGATTCGCCTCGAGGCGGCGCGCGAGGGCCTGGAGGACTACGAATACTTCCACCTCCTCGACCGCCTCGTCGCGGCGGCGAAGGAACGCGGCCAGAAGACCGCCTGGGCCGAGCACATCCTGGCCGAGGCTCTCTCGCTGGCCACGATGCCCAACCGAGGCGGTCGCTACTCCACGCTCCTGCTTCCCGACCCCGACGCAGTTTTCCGCCGCCGAGCCACCATCGCCACCGCCATCGAGCGCTTGAGCCGGAGGCTCCGGCAAGCGAGAAACTGACCCAACCCTCAGGGCGACCCCTCCGCGGGACTCTCTCGGTTCGGTGAATGAAGCAAGGGCGGGCTAGTCGGGCCTGGTGACCGCGATGTTGTCGAAGAGGTTGCGGTGGTAGGTGCTTGCCAGGAAGGCCGGCTCGCCTTTCTTGCTGGTGTCGGGGGCGACCTTGGCCGAGCCGACCTTCTTGCCATCAATCCACGCTTCCAGCGCGCCCGATGGACGCCGACGGGTGAGCCTGAGGTTGTGCCACCTGGCGGGCTGGAAGCCGGCGACGGTCCCTGAGGCAAGGGTGTTGGGACTGACGCGTCTGCGCCTTCCTCCGCCGCGAATGTTCTGGATGAGTTTCCAGTTGCCCTGGGCGTCGAGAAGCAGTCGGAAGGCGGGCGCCCTCCACGAATAGCCGCCTCCGACCTCGACGCTCCCACCGACGATTCTCACATCCGCGCTGACGGAGTACTCCGGCTGGGTGAACTCGCCGAGGACGGTCCAGGGCTTCTCCCAGTTGCGCCCCATCCAGATGTTGCCCTGGTTGGGCACGATCTGCGCCAGGCACTTGTTGCCGGCGACCTCGACGACCTCGAAGGTGCCTTTCTGGTCGGCGAAATACCTCGGGGCCTCGCCCGCTCGATACTTCTCGAAGTCCTCGCGGTAGGGGAACGGGAACGGTGCATCGGGTGGGATCGGATGGGGCGGCCGGCCCTTCTGCTGGCCTGTGGTCGTGGTCAGCGAGTAGAGGGAGTCGCCGGCGAGGTCGAGCCTGAAGGTTCCGTTCTTCGGGGCGATGTCGGCCTCACGGACGAATTGCTCCTTCGCCGAGGAACGCCACACGTGGATCACGTCGGCCCGAAGGCCGTTGGTGATGGTGACCTCGAGGGTGAGCGGCTTTGCCGTGGCGACGATCATTGACCAGTGGTCGGACTCGGGGTCTCGCAGGGCGACGACGCTCCCGTGCCAGGTTTCGGGGGTGAGTTTCCGGCATGCGCCGTCGAGGTAGCGCCAGCCGGGCTCGACGAACTGGCTATAGTGGGCGAGCGCCCAGACGGCGGGCCAGACCTCGTAGTGGCCCGACCACGGGGTGTCGGCGTGGACGGCCCCGACGGAGGAGAAATCGAGGTAGTTGTAGATCGAGTCGATGGGCGCCCAGACCTCGTACTTCGTGATCCTGTCCACGCAATAGAGTTTGTTGAACGAGCGGACGATGACCATGGCGTTTCGCCACGACTGCCCCGAGAGGCTCCACTCCTCGCTGCCCCACAGGCGCTTGCCGCTCGCCTTGGCCTTCGGTGGGACGCGTCGGCTGGGCATGGGAGTGTCGAGGTTCAATTCCCGGTTGATCCAGCCGTTGATGTAGTGGTATCCGACGGCATCAATCAGTTTGGCGAACTCGGGGTCGCGCTCGAAGAGGTCGAAAATCTTCCAGTGCTGGGTGTGGTGCTCGGGGGTCTGGAGGCGAACGCGGGAGAATCCGGCGGCGTCGAGCTTCCTGCGCAGGAGCCTCACCCACTCGGGGTCTGGCAGGCCCGACTCGTTCTTCGCTGCGGCCACCCAGTCGAGTTCGATCCCGTAGTGCTCCTTCGCAAGGCGCAGGAATGCGACGAACCACTCGGCGCTCTGTTCGGTGAACGGCCTGCCCCGAGAGTCCACTGCCCAGTAGGGGAACGTCCAGGGCAGGCAGTCGAGGATGATCCGAGGGTTGCGTTTGCGGGCCTCCTGCATCATCCACAGTTCGTAGCCGCGGGGCTTGGGGTTGGCGAGTTCGTCGGGCGTGATGGCGTGGGAGGCCTCGCTACCACAGGTCGAGTTCTCGCCACCGCCGATCTCGCCCTTGAAGTGTTGGAGGCCAGCGCCGAAGCGCGGCTTGAAGAGAAAGTCGAGGATATCGCTGCGATAAGGCTCGGGATAGTCCACAAGCAACTCGGAGGATGCCCCGGCGCTCACCCCGCCGATGCCCTCATATTCGCGGCCGCCGTCACGTCCGTTCACGACGATGGCCACCTCGGCCGCGAGGACCCCCAGTGGAATGAACCACAGGATGACCGCGATGATCGCTTTTCGCGCAGCGCTCATTGTTTCCTCCGAGGCATCAATAGGTCACAACCCGCGCGCGTCGCGCAGAGCGCGGACGAGAGCGAGGAGGTTCTCGGTCGGGACGTCGGACTGGATGTTGTGGATCGCGCTGAAAACGAAGCCCGTGCCGTCGGAGAAGAAGACGTCTATCCGCTCGCGCACCTGGCGATAGACCTCGTCCGGGGTGCCGAAAGGCAGGGTTCGCTGGGTGTCCACTCCGCCGCCCCAGAACACCAACTCCGAACCGAACTCGCGCTTGAGCGTCGCGGGGTCCATCCGCTCTGCCGAACACTGCACCGGGTTGAGCACGTCGAAGCCCGCCTCGATGAAATCGGGGATCAGGTCGAAGACCGAACCGCAGGAGTGGATGAAAGTCTTCCAGTTCGTCTTCTCGTGGATGCGGCGGTTGATCTCGACGTGGTATGGCTTGAAGAGCGAGCGATAAGTCTCCTTCGAGATGAACAGCCCCCGCTGGGTGCCGAAGTCGGTCCCGGTCACGCAAGCCACGTCCACGTTGTCGCCCAGTGCGGCGGCGAGCCGGTCGAGATTCTCCACCGCCACCTCGAGCTGGCGGTCGAAAACGGCCCTGACGTAGTCCGGGCGTGTGACCAGCGACACATACCACTCTTCCACGTCTCGGATGCCCTTCGGGCGCCTGAGCCAAGGGGCCGGCACGAGGGCGATGTCGCCAAAACCACTGCCCGGGAAGGTCAGGTAGATGCCGTAGTCGGTCTTCTCGGCGAACTCGCGTGCGGTGTCGGCGAGATAACGAACGTCCCGGTCGCCGAGAACCTGGAACTCCTCGCAATTATCGGCCGGGTCGAGGCGATCCTCGAGGATCGGCTCCTGGTAGATGATGGCGTCGAAGAAGTGGCCGCCCGGGGGCATGCGCCCGCGCGGCGGGGCCGAAAGGTCGCCCTCGGGATAGATCAGCCACCCGCCGTCGGACTCCACCCTGATGTTGAATCGCTCGGGCACCAGCACCGGGGTCCCGTCCATCAACTCCAGCGGCTTCCAGCCCTCGTCGGTGCGGAAGCCGAACATGGTCGCCGGCGGGTGAACCCCGACGACATCCACGGCGAGCGCCTGGCGGAGGGCCTCGTCAATCTCGCCGAGCATCTGGTAAGGCTCGTGGACGCGGACCCGCCCGTCGTGGTCGCCGAGGAGCGCTTGCCGAAGCCTGTGGACGGCAGATGCTCCCATGCCCGACATCGGCCCGGCCCCTATGTCCACACACAGGCGGTCAGGCTGCTTATGTTCCACGGTTGCTCTGAGCCGCTCTCGCGCCGTCATTGGACTCACCTGACAATGGCTTTTTCGTTCTCCTCTGGAGCCCCCCGCGTCGGAACCGCCGGTCACTTGGCCTTCGTTGGTTTGGTGATTTCGATCTCGTGGGTGAGTTCGAGGCTCTGGCCCGGGGCGAGGCGGGCCTGGCGGGAGTAGAGTTCGAGGTTCACGCGGCCCTCCTTGCCGTCGCGGTTCAAGAGGCAGCGCGAGACCTGGCTCTCCTTGAACCGGCTGACGACCAGCAGGCCGGTGCCGGTGTCGAGCTGCCATTCGCCGGCGGGCAGGTCGTCGCCCTCGAGCCAGTCCTCGGCTTCGCGTTCGGCGTCGGCGGCCAGGCTCCTGGCCTCCCACGAGCCATCCTTGCGCTTTATGCGGACGAAAGCCCTCTTGAGGTCGGGCACATCGTAGGATGGGTGGACCCGGATGCATGCTGTCTGCGGTTGTTTCGTCGGGTTGGTGATGGTGGTCTCGATTGCCAGGCGGGCCGCCTTGGGGTCGAGGGTGGTCTTTCTTGTGAGGCGGAGGCCGTTCTTGAGATTGGCCTCGAGGGCGATGGAGTTTTCGGTCCTGGCGGTGATGCGGTATGGCTCGTTCCAGCCTGGCGAGCGGTAGGCGGTCTGGGAGTATTCCTCGTAGCCGCCCTCGGTGGGGACCTCGCCGTCGTTCTTGGTGCGGTAGCGCTTGAGGATGTCGTGGCCGGAGGGCTTGTGGACCAGGCGCCAGATTCGCCCGCCGACCGTGGGGAGGATGGCCAGTTTGAGTTTGGGGCTCTCGAGCCTGACGATGGGGATTTTCTTCCCCGGGCCGCGGACCGAGCGGAGCCACACGTCGAGGTCGCCGCTGGCGCGGTGCTCGCGAATCATCGTCAGGCCCTCGCGCCGGGCGACCTTCTCGAACTTGTCAACCAGGGCATCTATCGCCTCGGGGCGCATCTCGACCAGCGCGTCGGGCGCCTCGCGATAGAGCCGCTCCGAGCGAGCGATCTGGACGTACATTATCGGCAGACGCGCGACCTGAACGCGATGGAGGACCACGGGGTCCTTGGCCACCGCCTTCTCGGCCTGGTCGAACAGTTCGACTGCCGCGCGGATGTTCTCTTCGCTCAGGTACGGGGCGTCGGGGCCGGTCCAGATGTGGATGTAGAGGTTCGGGTCGTCGAGGACGGGCTTGTGCATGAGGTTGATGTAGCGGCGGATGAACGGGGCCGCGGGCCCGTAGTAGCCGGCGAGGAACTCGTCTATGGCCTTGTCGGTGTCGTAGTCGGGGTTCCACATGGTCTTGGCGATGATCCAGGTGCGCAGCTCGGCGAACTCGGAGCCTTTGGTGAAGTAGCAGGCCTCCTCGTAGAGGCCCTTGACCCCGTTGCGGATGAAGAACTGGATGTTGGGCTTCAGGACGTAGAGATTCGGCCACGGCATCACGCTGTGGCGGTAGTCTATGATGTAGTCCCAGATGTAGAGCCGATTGCACAGGCGGTTCCAGCCCTTGATGTCCTGGACGAACTTGCGGTTCTGGGGATGGGTGGAGGTCTCGAGCGGGTGGGCGAAGTCGCACTCGATGGTGCACAGCCGCACGCAGACGTTCGGCTCCGGGCGGACGCTCCGCGGCGGGGTGCGGCTCCACTGGTAGGCCAGGGTGCTTATGATCTTGTCGGGGTGGTCCCTGGCGATGTCGCGGGCGATGGCGTTGACGAAGTGGATCAGCGGCCCGGCCTGGCTGCCTTCCTTGGCGGCCAGCGCGCTACAGTTCGGACACTGGCAGTAGTTGCCCCAGTCGTTCTGCGAGACCGAGTAGATGGTTGCCCAGGGGGCCTCCTTGATCCAGCGGCGGACGACCCGCTTGGCGATCTCGACCACCGCCGGATTCGTCAGGCACAACTGAGTCCGGCCCCCGACCCTCTTCCCCTTGACCATCGAGAAGTAGTCGGGGTGTTTGGCGAACTCGCTGGCGGGGTTGAGGATCGAGTTGAAGGTGTGGACGAACTTGTAGTAGGCGACCTTGCCCCCGCGCGGCTCGTCCAGGCGGGTCTGGGTGCCGTTGATCTTGTTGCGAACCGCCCAGTCGGCGTCGCGAGAACACGGATAGTCGGTCGAGCGATACTCCAGCGGTGGGATGTAGGTGACGTCGAGGTCCTCGACCTCGAACGTCCCCTTCTTCGGCAGAACCGTGCACTCGGGAGTGAACCAGCGGCAATTGCAGTAGTCCTCCAGGAAGGTGTAGACGGCGTAGAGGACCCCGCGCTTGTTCCCGGCCAGGATGAGGGCCGGGCCTTTGGTCAGGAGCCTGATGCCCTCGGCGCCGAGGGCCTCGAGGTCAATCTTCACCCCGAGCCTCTGGTGGACCTCCAGGCACTTTCCGACCGCGATCGGGGTGCGCTCGCCCAACTCTTGCTCGGGGACCACGGCGAGGCGCTTACCGGTGAGTCTCTCGATGTGGTCGGCGAGGTCTTTGGCCGCGTGTTCCTCCTGGGGCGTTGGCTTGGCGGGGATGACGATTGCGTGGGTTTCGGGCGCGAGCGCCTTCCCGCCAATCGTGATGACGCATTGCCCGGGGGCCTCGGCTCCCCTGGCGACGAGCGCCACCAGGATCAAGAGAAGCAATCCGATCGGTTCGATTCTCATTTCGGTTCTCCTGCCCGCCTCAGGAGGGCGAACGGAGCGTAGCACAGAAGCAACACACCCAGCGCCACCGCATCCAGCGGCAGCAGATACCAGGGCCACGGCCCCAGGATGTCGAGCAGCGACGGGGTCGCCGGTTTCCTCATTATGTAAAGATAGTTCGTGTCAAGCAACACGTTGACGGGAAAAACCGCCGCCGCGTAGGCGTTGGTGATCAGCCATGCCCACAGCGGCGACCAGCGCCGGGGTCGTAGCCCGAGCACCACCACAGCGTAGAGCGCACAGGTCACCGAGAGCGCGTGGCCGGCGAAAAACGCCAGACACACCAGAGCAGGAAAGCCGCTGAAGAGCGCCGGCGTGAGCAATGCCTGGAGCGAGCCCCCCACCCCCCAGTAGTAGAGCAACTCCAGCAGGAGTTGCCGTCGAGTGAGCAACGCGACCGGCGCGAGAAGCAACACCAGGTCGCAAAGATGAAGCGGAAGGGCATCCCTCAGAGCGACATCGCCCCGCCGAAGAAGGACGAACAACTCGAAGACCAGGAAGGCCAAACACCCCGCGCCCACCGCCGCCCGGACGGCGATCTCCGCTCGGTCGCCGGCCAAGCGTCGGACCGCCACGGGCACCACAACCGCGCTGCCGAAGACCACGCCCAGCGCCGCGAAGTGTTGAGCGCCGAAAGTGACAAACTCGCTCGCCACCACCACCCTCGCATCGGGGGGAGTTCGACCGGCAGCCTTTCCGTTTCTTGCTTCCGCGCGGTCGCCGCGGGGATTTTCGCTCGCCTGGGCCACGAATGCAAGTTTGACTCCCATCGGCGGATTGCTATGCTGCACGTTGGCTCCCAGTCCTCACAGACCAACGGCAAGGAGGTTGGCCATGCGTCGGCAAGCGACGTTGATTCTGACCCTGGCGGCCGCCGCTGCGCTGGGCGCGGCACCCAAGATTGACCAGGCCGCTTTCTCACGCTTCCGCTCATATCAATTCGGCAAGGACAACCGCGACAAGGCATACATCGCCGACCTGGCCGTCCAGTCGCTCAAGGACCCCGCCCTGCGAAAGGCCCTCGAGCCCCAGCTCATCGCCATCCTCCAGGACCCGAAGGCGACGACCGACTCCAAGCGCTGGGTCTGCCGCCAACTCCTGATGATGGGCACCCGGGCCTCGATCCCCGCGCTGGCGGCCCTCCTGCCCGACAAGAACCTCTCCCACATGGCCCGCTACGCCCTCGAGAGGATGGAGTATCCTGAGGCGGGCAAGGCGCTCCGCGACGCGCTCACCCGAGCCAAGGGGCGGCCGCTCGTCGGCATCGTCAACTCGCTCGGCGAGCGGCGCGACACCCAGGCGACCGCCGCCCTGGCCAAACTGCTCGGTTCTTCCGACCCCGAGTTGGCCCTCGCCGCGGCCAGGGCGCTCGGCAAGACAGGCGGCGACGAAGCCCTCGCCGCCCTCCAGCGCGCCAGGCCCGCCGCCAAGGGAAAACTCAAGGCCATCGTAACCGACGCCATCATCCGATGCGCCGAGGGCTTCCTGGCCGCCGGCCAGAGGGAGAAGGCGAGGGCGATCTACGAGAGGCTCTACGCCCCCGGCGAAAGCCCACAGGTGCGAGCCGCCGCTCTGCGCGGCCTCGTGGCCGTCGGGGGGCCGAAGGCCCTCGACCTCGTCATATCGCAACTGATGGGCAAGGACCCCAACCTTCGCGCCGCGGCCATTTCGTTCGTCCGCGACGTCCCGGGCACCGAGGCCACCAAGGCTTTTGCCGCGAGTCTTCCCAGGCTCCCGGCCGAAACCCAGGCGATGGTCATTGCCGCGCTTGCCACCCGCGGCGACAAGGCGGCCACGCCCGCGGTCCTCAGGGCCGTCTCGAACGCCGACCAGCGCGTCCGCCTGGCCGCCCTCAGGGCGCTGGCCCGCCTCGGCGACGCCTCGTGTGTCCCGCTCCTGGTGAAGACGCTCGCCAAGGGCGCTCAGCCCGAGGCCGACACCGCCTTCGCCACGCTGACCATCCTGCCGGGCGAGAAGGCCGACAAGGCCATCGTGGCATCGCTGGCCGAGGCGCCAGCCGCCGCAAGACCACGCCTCATCCGCGCCATTCTCGCCAGGCGCCCGAAGGGGGCGGTCGGCATACTGCTCAAGTATGTGGACGATCCCGACCCCGCCGTGGCCAAGGAGGCCTTCAACGCGGTGGGAAAACTCGCCACCGCCGACGACCTGCCCATCCTGATAGACCGCATGGTGGACGCGAGGGACCCCGCGGCCCTCCGCAGCGCCGAGCGCGCGGTCATCGCCGTGGCGAGGACCGTGGGCGACGAGGGCAGGCGCACCGAAGCCTTGATGGCCGGCTACGAGAAGGCCAGGGGTCAGGCCAAGGCGTCGCTGCTGCGGATTCTCGGCAGGTTCGGCGGGCCGAAGGCGCTCGCTGCGGCGCGCGCCGCGCTGGCCTCGACCGATCAAGCCCTTCGCGAGGCGGCGCTGAGGACCCTCGCCGAGTGGCCCGACCCCTCCCCTGCCGACGACCTCCTTAAGATCGTCAAGACCGCCTCCTCCCCCGTCCATCGCATTCTCGCCCTACGGGGCTACGTCCGCATGCTTGCCATGCCGAGCAACGAGCCGATCGGCGAAATCCTCCGGCGCTACGACGAGATAATGAAGTTGGCGCCCAGGCCCGAGGACAAGAAACTGGTGCTGGCCTCGATGGCCGAGCTGCGCCACCCGGCGGTCCTCAAAGCCCTCGAGCCGTTCACCCGTGACCCCGCTCTGGCGGCCGAGGCCAAGGCCGCGAGCGCCAAGGTCAAGAAGGCGATGAAGCAACCCGCGCGCCTGACCGCCTCCCACAATCCCGGCAAGGCGCGCAACGCGATGGACGGCAACCCTGGCACCCGGTGGGACACCGGGGCGCCCCAGCGCGGCGGCGAGTGGTTCCTGATCGAACTGCCCCTGGAGCAGGAAATCGCGGGACTGGTGCTCGACACCAGCGGCTCGCGCGGCGACTACCCTCGCGGCTACGAGGTCTATGTCTCGCGCGACGGCAAGAACTGGGGCAAGCCCGTGGCCACCGGCCGCGGCACCAAGCCGGTCACAGAGATCAAGTTCAAGCCCACGTTCGGCCGCTTCATCAAGATCGTCCAGACAGGCAAGGTCGGCCGCCTCTTCTGGTCGATCCACGAACTCAAGATACTGAGCAAGCCGCTGGCGGAGAAATAGGCCCCCTCGTGCAATACTGACGTGGCCCTGCCACATGGCGGAACGTGGTGGCACATCTATGAGGAAACCCGGGATGGCGGCGCGCCGGGGCGTGTGGGCTTTGGCACGCTTTTTGCACCGCAATGAATTGCCAGGCGAGAAGGAAAAGAATGCCCTGGCTGGCTGCCAACCCCGCCCCGTCGTTTCGAAGCCCCGCGCACCGAGCGCCTTGCGCCCTTTCGGCAAAGCATTCTTTTCCTTCTCGCCTGCGTTGGGAACCCACGGTGCACAAAAGCGTGCCAAAGCCCACACGCCCCGGCCTATTGCAGAACCA
>CAYYCI010000029.1:0-15570 GCA_964470215.1 uncultured Planctomycetota bacterium | reverse complement strand
GGCGATCGCCTCGAAACTGCCCCGCGGCGCGCGAATCGAATAGGTCAGGAGTTCATCGTAGGCGCGCTGGTGGACGGATGGGTCGTCGCTGAAGAGCGCCGCGATTAGCCGCCGCAGCCGCTCCTCCTCGGTCTCCTTCGGCTTCTCGGGTTCTTTCTTCGCGGCCTCCTGGCCCGGCAACGGTGGGTAGAGGCGGTCGAGCGCTTCCTGGATGGGGACGCCTGTGGTGTCCTGGTAGAATCGCGCCAGGCGTTCTCGGCGGGGGTCGTCGTCCTTCATCTGAGCATACGCCTCGGCGATGCGGTCGAAGTCAAGGTCGGAGGGTGAGGAGACCATCGAGGCACCGAGTTCGAAGTCGGCCAGGTCGCCGCTCAACAGGAGGGCTTCGATGGTCTGTGCGCGCTGGTGGCGCCTCGAGCCGACCACCCCGAGCGCCACCGCCGGCGCGAGCAGGCCGATCGAGAAGAAGAGGAGAGTACCCGGGAACGAGCGGACCGCGCCGGCCCTGGCCGCCTTGACGCAGTGGCGGGCGAGGACGAAGGCGGTGAACCACGGGGTCAGAGCGAGCCAACCGCTCAACAGGTCGGCGTGGGTTATGGCGAAGCCCAGAAGCACGAGCGCGATGACGAGTTCGCAGAACGCTCCGAAGGCGAAGAAGCCCCCGAGCAGCATCCCGAGGGTCGGGTGGCGCATGCCGCTCAGTCCCCAGATGAGTAGGGCGACCACCAGCGCCGCGGTCGCGATGTGGACCGGCGTAGCGAGGTAAGGGGGGAGGGCGGCCGAGCGGGCCACGCTGGCCGAAAAGAGCGCCGGGTCGGCCACGACGAGCACCACGGGCGCGGCCAAGCCGAAAACGATGTCGAAAGCCACCTGCCCCCCTGAAGGGCCTCGGGGCATCGGCCGAACCTCATCCGGTAATTGATCGTTGGGCGCTGCAACAGAGAGCATCAGGCACTTCTCCCGCCTCCGGGGATTCTCGCAGAAAGTATAGCGCGAAGACCGCGCACTTGCACGCACAACTCGTTCGTTGACCCGCGACGTGGGGGCATCTACAATGACAAAACGAGACCTGGCGAGAGGACGCTGGCGAAGGAGAACGAGATGGTGCGGGAAACGAGTCGCAGGGAAGTGTTGGGATCGCTGGCTCTGGGTGTGTTGGCCGCGGCCGGGCTGGTGCCCCGGAGAGTGGGAGCGGCCGGCGCTGCCGCTTATGAACTCCCGCCGTTGCCCTACGCCTACAACGCCCTCGAGCCGACCCTCAGCGAGCAACTCCTCCGCGTCCACCACGATCGCCACCACGCGGGTTATGTCAACGGCCTTAACAAGACCCTCGCCGCTCTCGAGAAGGCTCGCGATGCGGGCGATTTCTCGGCCATTCGCACCCTGTCGAGGAACCTGGCCTTCCACGCCTCGGGCCACATCCTCCACAGCCTCTACTGGCAGAGCATGAGGCCGGGCCGCGAAGTCCAGCCGCGGGGCGCGTTGCGCCAGGCCCTCGAGCGCCAATTCGGCTCGGTGGACAAGTTCAAGGCCCACTTCGCCGCGGCGGCCAAGACGGTCGAGGGAAGCGGCTGGGCCGCGCTCGTCCACGAACCACTCGGCAACCGCCTCCTCGTCCTCCAGGTCCAGAACCACCAGAACCTGGCCATCTGGGGGAGCGTCCCGCTTTTGGTCTGTGACGTGTGGGAACACGCCTACTACCTCCGGTACGCGAACAACCGCGGTGCCTACGTGGATGCCTTCTGCAAGATCATAGACTGGGAGGCAGTGGGCAAGCGCTACGCCGCAGCGACGAGGTAGCGGGTGCCGGCTCGTCACCTGGCGCGGCGGCCGAGGCGTGCCAGGGCCTTCTCCCTGAACCACTCCCACGCCTGGCGACCTTCCTCGATGCGCAGCAGGAAGGTCAGGGCGACGAAGGCCACCAGCGCAACCGCCGACGGCACCCCGACGTGGATGACCTTGAACGCCTCGTAGGCCAGCGACAGCCCGCCGAGGCGCGGGCCGGGTGGCTCGCGGACGAACGCCGGGTTGTCCAGCCAGAAGCCCACCCCGGGCGGGAGGTCGAACTCCAGGCGGACCGGCCGAGAGGGCGGCTCCGGAGCGAAGTCCGCCAGCCTGATCGAATAACCCCGTCGGCGATCTGACATGTGGACCCGAACTCTTCCCGTGGCAACGTCGCCATCGGCCTCGACCAGGCGGACGGTCAACTCGAAGGGCTTGTCCGCTCGCGCCTTGAACCGGAACAGGTCGCAGCGGGCGAGCCTGTGGAGTGCAAGCGACGAGGAGACCAGCCGCCGCGACCCCTCGCCGGAGGGGATGTGGAGAGCGAGTTCCGAGGCGTCGGGGCGCTCCCCGGTGTCCTCCACCTCAGGCCTCGTGCCATCCCCGAACCGCCAGGCGAGCCGCGCGAGGGGTATCGTCCCCACCTCCGCCACCAGGGTCACCTCGGAGACCAGGAGCCACGTGGTCGTGCTCTCGACCCGCTCGGCGGGGGTGGTGTCGCGAATCCACAGGCCAACGACCCGACCGAGCGCCGGCCCGGCCCCGAAGCCTTCCAGGGGGAGTTCCACGACGCGTGCCTCCCCTGCCGAGAGAGAAACCGATGGGTGGGCGTAGGAACGGCGCTCGCGAGTGACGAGGCTGAAGGTCAGGGCGGTCTCGGACGCGGCAGCGACCCTACAACGGATGGCTCTCGCTGCCGCCAGGTCGAAGTCCTCGATGTCCAGGCGCAGGCCAGGCGTCCGCCGAGGCGAGCGGTAGTAGCCGGCCAGGACGCCACGGCCGGCGGGAGCGGGCAGGCCGCCGGGAAGTTCCTCGCCGGGCCCGACGGCCCGGAAGTCGGCCACGTTCGCGCTCTCCCAGCCCCGCGGCTCGATGTTGAAGATGTCCAGGACGACCTCGTGGCGGCGATAGCGCTCGAGCCGCACAACCCGCCGCACCGCCGCATAGACGTAGTGGGTGGCAAGTATGACGCCCATCGTGACCGCGAGGGCCTTGGCGAGGAACACAACCGACTCGCGCCACGGCAGGATTCTCACGTGGTAGCGCATGGCAGCAAGCAGGATGACGTTCTTGAACGCCCTGGCCGCCACATAGACGAGCGCCACGACAGCGAAATACCCGAATCCCAACCACTCAATGCCAACAAAAAGGAAGAGAATGTGGAAGCCCGTGCCGAGGAAGCCGATGAGAGTGGGGGTCCACATCCTCTGCATGGCGAAGAAGGATTGCTGGACCGGGTTCTCGATGGCGAAGAACGGCAGCGAGAGAATGTAGAGGCCGAGGGCGTCGCCCGCGTGGCTGAGGTGGTAGTCGGTCCAGTTCCCCCGGTCGAAGAGCAACTGGATGATGGGCCTTCGCAGAACGACACACAAGGCGGCCAGCGGGACGAAGAACAGGACGACCATCCGGATGGTGCGCGTCATGACGCGGCCGAACTCCTCCCAGCGGCGTCCCGTGGCCAGCTCACACAGGTGTGGCAGGATGGCGATGCTGAGCGCGGCGATGACCAGCGTGTTCGGCGCCTCGCCCACCTTCCTCGCATACTTGAGGTCCGAGAACACACCGATCCCGGTGAACGAGGCGAAAAGGTTGGTCAGGATGTCGCGGTACTTCGCAAACAGAATCCCAAAGAGCAATGGCACACTGAGGGCCGCGAACCTGGCCATCGGGCCACTGCGCTTCCGCGCCCTGGCCCAAAGCCCGAGCAGGTAGGCCGCCACCACCGCGACCAGCACAAGTTGCTGGACGGCCAGCAGGCGTCGCTCGTTGCCCGGCCCGCCGAGCACCTCCTGACACACGGCCAACCCCGCCGCCAACGCGACCAGGTGGCCGGCGAACAAGGCGGCCTCGATGCCCACGCGGCGCCAACTCATGGCAGGAAACCCGGGACGGAAGAACCGCAGGCGGGAGCGCAGGCCGAAGAGATGGACCAGGAGCGTCGCCGCCGCCCCGGTCAGGAACGCCACCGCGAGGCCGTCGAGGAGGCCGGTCATCGTCAGGCCGGCCATCGAGGCCACGAAGAACACTCCCGCCCACAGGAGTTTCTGAACCGCGTCCCCGGCCGCAGCATAACTGAAGATGTTGTATGAGTTGAGCAGGGCGTAGGTCACCGTGGCCAGACAGATGGCGAAGACGCCCGGGAAGGCGAGCCGCATGAAGCGGCTGGCCAGGGCCGCCTGCTGCTCGTTGAAACCGCGAGCCATCAGGGCCGTGAGCCTGGGGGCGAAGACCATCCCCGCCACACACGTCACCCCCAGCGCCACCGCCGCCAGGGTCAGGACGCTGCTGCCGAACGCCCACGCATCCTCCTCGCCCACCTCGGCCACCCGCTCCTTGAAGACCGGAACCACCACGGGGATGAAGACCTTCAGACAAGCCGTCTGGAGGAGGAAGATGACGGTCTCGCTGACGAAGAGATAGGCATCCGAGTGGGCGCTGGCCCCGAAAACCGAACCGACGAGAAGAGTGAGGATCAGACCCCCGAACTTCCAGAACAACTGGAAGAATATCACCACGAACATGGCGCGGACGATTCGATGGCCGATACCCTCGCGCCCGCGTTCCTGGGTCTCGGGGGACAACTCTCTTGCCTCTCTGAGCCTGCTACAAGACTTCCCGCGCCCCGAGGGGGATTATAGGCCCGCCCCTGGCGGCGATCAAGCCACCGAACTCGAACGACGCCGAGTGGAACGTCGGCTCCGCTCGTTGAAGTGTAAGCAACGACGTGGGGGAAAGCCCAACTGCCCCAGCGAGGGTCGCCGACATCATAGGGCGCGACCCGAGATTATAGGTGATTCGCGCACGACCAACGACACTCGCATTCCCCAGACATTTCCCGGCAGACACTGGTGCAGGGCCCCTGGCAAGTCAATCAGCAGCCGCTCCTGCCCTCGCGCGCCGACCTTCTCGCAAATGTGATGGGCGGGGGTGAAAAATATCTTTGCTCTATCCGACGGACGGAGTTGGGGGACTTGTTCTCCTGGGAACGCGAGCGGCTCTTCATTCGTGGCCCGTTGAAGATGCAGGTGCGAGCGGGTTCGGCACTGGTCGTGATGCTTGCGATGGCTCTGGGCCGCGTGTGGGAGAAGCGAGCGGGACAGGTGCGGAGCCTGGTGCGTGCCGCGCGAGCGGCGGGCATCGGGCGAAAAGGAGGCGATGCTCGGGGGAGGACAGGGGCGAGTTCGCCTGGCGGGCACCCTGAGGGCTTTTCGGGGCCTCCGCGGGACCGGCCGGCGGCTTGGCCCGGCTCGTCTCCTCGCCGGCTCACCCTATGGGCCCTGCTTCGCACCCCCGTCCCGCTCCAAAATCACCCACAACGCAAATGGCTCCTGGCACTGCCGGGCGTTGAAAGCCTGTCCGGCAGCGCTATAATTGCCGGGGGAGCAATCCGGGGCATTGGTCATGATTCGGCTGATAGTCACCGAAGGCGACGAGAGCCGCGTGGTGGAGTGTGGCAAGGTGGTCGTGGGGATCGGGCGCGGCGCTGAGAACCCGGTCCGCATCGCCGACGAGGGCGCCTCGCGCAACCACTGCCGCATCCAGCGCGAGGCCGACGGCTCGTTCGTCCTCTACGATCTCGCTAGTCGCAACGGAACCAAACTCAACGGCCAGGCCATCGAGCGCGCGACCGTCAAGGAAGGCGACACGATTACCGTCGGGAATGCGGCAATCCTGGTAGATGCCCTTTCGCCCGACCACCCGGTTGTCGGTGCGCCCTCCGATGAGCAAGAAACGGAGGTAGGCGGAGAAAGCGCGTTGCTCCTGGTCTTCCTCTCGGGACCCGCTCGGGGGCAATCCCATCTGGTGGGCGGGAAGATCACCTCGATCGGGCGGCGGAGCCGCGACAACGATATCGCGGTCTTCGACCCTGGCATCTCGAACCGCCACGCTGAGATTCGCCACACCCCCGACGGGTTCATGCTGGTGGATGTGGGCAGCCGCAATGGCACCTTTCTCAACGGCGAGAGGGTCACGCGAGCGTCGCTGAAGGTCGGCGACAAGATCGCCTTGGGCACGACGGTCATCGAGGTGCGAGAGCCGACGGCGGGCGTCGAGGCGGCGGCGGCCGCGCCACCTCGAGCCCAACCCGCAGAAGAACCGGCGACCGACGAGGCGATGGCCCCCGAGAGTCCGGCGTGGAGGGGCCTCGCGCCTTATCTGGCGGCTGGCGTTCTGGTGCTCGTGGCTTTGTCCGTCGTCGCTTATTTCGTCCGGGGCCGCCGGCAGAAATCCGAGCCGCCGCCCAGGCCGACCACATCTGTTTCCCAGAAGGCTTCTAGCCCGACGACGGCTCAGAAGCCTGCGACGAAGGCCAGCGCGAGGCCCGATCCGGTGAGAGGCGTGGTGGCTGAGGCCAGAGGACTGGCCGAGAGGGGTCTCTACGGTCCCGCCATCGAGCGCCTCGAGGGCGCGGCGGAGCGTTACGCGAGCCAGGAGGCCCACGACCTTGCGGCGGAGTTGCGCGGCAAGGCGCGCGCTGCCCTCGAGGAAAGACTGGTCCTGGTGAAGCGAGCCGAACTGACCGACGCGCCGGCCGACTACGAGGCGGCCATCGAGGGCCTCGAGGCGCTGGCGGAGCCGCTCCGCGGCAGCGGCCTGGAGGGAAGGCTGAACCGGGCCATCGCGGCGGCCAAGCAGGCCCGGGACGAGGCCCCGGCGAGGACAGCGGAAGCCCAGGCGCGGCGCCTCCTGGCCAGAGCCAGGGAGTGCCAGGACCGTAAGGAGCTCCACCTGGCGGCCCTTCACTGCCGGGAGGTGGTGGCGAGGTTCCCCGGAACCGCCGCAGCACAGGAAGCCAGGAAGGTCCTCGCGAGTCTCGAGGAGAAGCGCTGAGCCATGCCGAGAGTGAAGGCCATACTCTTCGACCTCGACGACACACTCTTCGACTGCTACGGCCTGCTGGTGGACGCCGCGCGACGCCGAGCCGCGCGGGCCATGGTCGAGGCGGGTCTGCCGTGTTCGGAAGAAGAGGCATATCAGAAGCAGATCGAACTGGCCGAGGAGCACGGCCCGCGGTTCAACGTCTTCGACGCGATGGCCGAGATGTATGGGATGCCACCGTCGCTGGTCGAGGTGGCGCTGACCGCATACAACAGCGAGGAGGTGGGAGATATCGAGCCGTTCCCCGACGTGCCCGACACCCTCGCTGAACTCCGCTCCCAGGGCTACAAACTCCTCCTCTACACGAGCGGCCTCTACGCCCGCCAGAAACGCAAACTGGAGGCCCTCGGCATCGAACACTACTTCCACGACATCCTCATAAACGACCTTGAGACCGGGGCGCACCGCGAGGACTGCTTCCTCGACCTCCTGAGCCACCACGACCTCAAGCCCCAGGAGGTCGTCTGTGTGGGCGACCGCATCCAGTCGGAGATCAAGACGGCCAATGCTCTCGGGATGCGCACGGTCCAGATGCTCCACGGTCGGTTCAAGGACCTGACGCCCAAGAGCGACCTCGAGGAGCCCGACTACAAGATACACCGCATCTCGGAACTGCTCCACGTCCTGCGCGTGGTCAACCGGCGGAACAAGGGTGGCCAGCCGCGCGTCGTGGCGATCGGGGGCGGGACCGGCCTGCCGGTGGTCCTCCAGGGCCTGAAGGAATTCACGACAAACGTCGCCGGGATCGTGACCGTGACCGATAGCGGGCGCTCTTCGGGGCGCATCCGCAACGACTTCGGCCTTCTTCCGCCCGGCGATATACGCAACTGCCTGGTGGCGCTCTCGGACTCCAGCCGCCTTCTCAACGACCTGTTCCGGTACCGTTTCGAGGAGGGCGCCCTGGAGGGCATGAACTTCGGCAACCTCTTCATCGCCGCCGTGGCGAAGGTCACCGGCTCGTTCGAGGCGGCCATCCGCGAGACCAGCCGCATACTGGCGATCCAGGGCAAGGTCCTTCCATCCACCTACGACGACGTGCACCTGTGTGCGAAGTTGGCCGATGGCGCGCTGGTCGAGGGCGAGGTGGCGGTGCGAAGGGTCGGCAAACCGCCCATCGCGGATGTCTTCCTCAACCCGGCCGACGTGAAAGCCAACGAGGAGGCTCTCGAGGAAATCCGCCGCGCCGACCTGATCGTCATCGGCCCCGGAAGCCTCTACACGAGTGTCATCTCGAACCTGCTCGTTCCCGGGCTGCCCGAGGCGATTCGCGCCGCGCGCGCGCGGAAGGTCTATGTGTGTAACATCGTCACCCAGCCAGGTCAGACCGACGGCTACTCGGCCGCCGACCACATCGAGGCGGTCGAGCGCTACCTGGGCGACGGAGTCCTCGACGGGGTGCTCCTGAACTCCAACATGCCGCCCGAGCCGATCCTCGAGCGCTACCGCGAGGAGGGCGCCGAACTCGTCGGGATTGACGAAGCCATCGCCGCACACCGCGTCCAGATCATCCTCGACGACCTGGTCGAAAACCTCGACCACCATCGAATCCTGTGGGAGAAACAGGACCTCCTGCGCCACGACCCCGACAAGTTGGCGCAACTCATCTGGAGCCTCCTCTAAGCACAGCAAACATCCCCCTCAGCAGCCCCAGTGTTTTTTCCTCTTCGCCCACCAGCGGAACGCAGGCCAACAGGCGCAGTGGCGGCCCGGGGGACCTTTGTTCTCCAGTCGGACCAATCGCACATCCATGAGCAAGCCCTGGGTTAGTTTGATCGCCCCGGGTGAGTGTGGTATGATTAGTTTAGCCACCGTGGGCGGCGCCGGCTCGTTCCTTCCCCCCCCTGAAGCATATACCTCACAGGCGAAGGCGAGCAGATAGCGCAGAGGCTGGAGAGCCATGGCAGGCGCCACGATGTCGGAACATAGGAGAAGGACCGGAAAGATGTCCCGTTCCGTGCCCATCGAGCGCGTTCGCAACATCGGCATCATGGCCCATGTGGATGCAGGTAAGACCACCTGCACCGAGCGCATCCTCTACTACAGCGGCAAGTCCCACAGGCTCGGCGAGGTCCACGACGGCCAGGCGACCATGGACTGGATGGACCAGGAGCGCGCCCGCGGGATCACCATCACCAGTGCGGCCACCACGGTCTCCTGGCGCGGCCACATGGTCAACATCATAGACACCCCCGGCCACGTGGACTTCACGGTGGAGGTCGAGCGGAGCCTTCGGGTGCTCGATGGGGTGGTGGCGCTGTTCTGCGCTGTCGGGGGCGTCGAGCCACAGAGCGAGACCGTCTGGCGCCAGGCCGAGAAGTACGAGGTGCCGCGCATAGCCTTCGTCAACAAGATGGACCGCGTCGGCGCCGACTTCTTCGCCGTGGTCGAGGAGATAGCCTGCGAACTCGGCGCGAACGCCATCCCCATCACGATTCCCATCGGCTCGCAGGGCGATTTTGCCGGGATAATAGACCTTGTGGAGAACTGCGCGGTTTACTACGACGACGCCGACCTCGGCACCACCTACCACGAGGAACCGATCCCTGAGAGCCTCCTGAGCCAGGTCGAGCATTGGCGCGCCCACCTGGTCGAGAAAATCTGCGAACTCGACGAACGTCTTCTGGAGAAATACTGCGCCGACGAGCCTCTGAGCCCCGGCGAAATCCGCGCGGCGATCCGCAAGGCCACCCACGCCCGCAAGGTTTGCCCCGTCCTCTGTGGAAGCGCATTCAAGAACAAAGGCATCCAGCGCCTCCTCGACGCGGTCGTCCACTACCTGCCCAGCCCGGTGGACCTTCCGCCGGTCAGCGGCCGCTGCCTGGAGGGCAAGTCCATCGAGCGGGTCCCTCGCGACGACGGCCGCCTGGCCGCGCTCGCCTTCAAGGTCGCCGCCGACAAGCACGTCGGGAAACTCGTTTACGTGAGGGTGTACTCCGGAACCCTCCGCACCGGCGCCACGGTTCTCAACTCCACCAGGGGAAAACGCGAGCGGATGGGGCGCCTGTTGCGAATGCACGCCAATCGCCGGGAGAACATCCCCGCGCTCTACTCCGGCGAGATCGGCGCCATCCTGGGGGCCTCCGAGACCGCGACGGGCGACACCCTGTGCGACCCAGAAAACCCGATCGTCCTCGAGGCCATCGAGTTTCCATCGCCCGTGCTGAGCATCGCGGCGGCGCCGGTCTCGCGGCGCGACGAGGAACGCCTGGCCGCCGCCCTCGCTCGGCTCGCCGAGGAAGACCCCACCTTCGTCGTCTCCTCGGACCCTGAGACCGACGAGACCATCATCTCCGGAATGGGGGAACTCCACCTCGAGGTTCTTCTCGAGCGCCTCCGCAGCGAGTTCGGGGTGAACGTCGAGGTGGGCCAGCCACAGGTCGCTTACCGCGAGACCATCACCACTCCGGCATCTGTCAGCGAGAAGTTGGTCAAGCAGACCGGTGGCCGCGGCCAGTACGCACACGTCGCCATGACGGTCGAGCCGCTCGGTCCCGGCGAGGGCTTCGAGTTCGACTGGCGCGTCACCGGCGGCCGAATCCCGAAGGACTACAGCCCCGCCATCGAACGCGGGGTCCTGGACGCGATGGCCCGCGGCCCGTGGGCGGGCTTCCCGGTGGTGGATGTGCGGGTGGCGGTCACGGACGGCTCTCACCATGCGGTTGACAGTTCCGAGTTGGCGTTCCGCACCTGCGCGGCGGCCGCGTTCCGCAAGGCGTTCGCCGCTGCCGGACCGCGCCTCCTCGAGCCAGTGATGCGAGTCAACGTCATCGTCCCGCCGGAATTCTCTGCCTCGGTCGTCAGCGACCTGTGTGCGCGGCGCGCCAGGGTCACGGCCGTGGACCATCGCCTCCAGGCCCACGAAATCAGTGCCCTCGTGCCTCTCGCGGAGACGTTCGGCTACGCCACCCGCCTGCGCAACCTCACCCAGGGCCGCGGCACCTTCACGATGCACCTCGAGCACTACGAAGCCGTCCCATTCGACCTCGCGGAGGAAATCGTGGCCAAGCGACGCAAGAACGGTGCGGGCGCCTGATTGCCCGGCGCGCCGCCTACTATGGGCACGCGCAGCGCGCGAATCGGACGGAGCGAGCAGAAGCGCACCAGCCCGCGCCGCCACAGGTCGCGGCGGCGCGGGCTGGACCAACAGGACGTTCACCGCTTCCCCCGACCGGCCCTCGCTGTGACCACACTGACCCTGACACAGCCGACGGGGCGGCAACCAAATCGGACAGGCCGGCTTGCGGGGGTGGGCGGTTGCCGGTATCATTGGGATGAAAGAAAGTATCGAGGAGATGCGATGAGACTCGTGCTCGGGCTGCCGAAAGGCAGTTTGCAAGAAGCCACTTTCGACCTGATGGCCAAGGCGGGCTTCCACGTCTCGTGTGGGAGCCGATCGTATTTCCCGACCGTGGACGACCCGGAACTCGAGCTCGTGCTCTTCCGCGCCCAGGAGATGGCCCGCTACGTCCAGGACGGCATCCTGGACGCCGGCCTGACCGGCCGCGACTGGGTGGTCGAGAACGACGCCGACGTGGTCGAGGTGGGCGAACTGCGCTATGCAAAGCAACAACTCCGCCCCGTCCGCTGGGTCCTCGCCGTGCCCGAAAACTCCGCCGTCGAGAAGGCCGAAGACCTCGATGGCAAACTCGTGGCCACCGAACTGGTCAACACCACGCGGAAGTATTTCGCCGCCAAGGGGGTCGAGCCAAACGTGGAGTTCTCCTGGGGGGCGACCGAGGCCAAGGCCCGACTCGTGGACGCCATCGTGGAACTGACCGAGACAGGCTCGAGCCTTCGCGCCAACAAACTGCGGGTGGTGGACACGGTGATGGAGTCGGTGACCGTGTTGGTGGCGAACCACCGCAGTTGGGCCGACGACTGGAAGCGCGCGAAGATCGAAAGCCTGCATCTCCTCCTCCAGGGCGCCATCGTCGCCAGGCAGAAGGTGTGTCTGAAACTCAACGTGGCCGAGGAAAGCCTCGAGGCGGTCTGTGAGATCGTCCCCGCGCTTCGCAAGCCTACCGTCTCCCCCCTTTCACAGAAGGGGTGGTTCGCCCTCGAGACCATCGTGGACGAGAGCGTGGTGCGCGACATCATACCGAAACTGAAGCGAGCGGGAGCCGAGGGGATAATCGAACTCCCACTAAACAAGGTCATCCCATAGGGATCGAGAGGAGCCGGCCGTGCGCCGCGCAGTCCTGGCGTTTCTTCTGGTGTTTCTCGGCGAAGCGGGCATGGCCGGGACCTTTCTCCAGCACCCGCTCTTCGGCACCATGCTCAAACTGAAGAACGACCGCGCGCTCTCCCCCAAAGACGACAGGTTCGTCCGTTTCTGCGAGGGGGTGCGGCTGCGCCAGGAGGGCAAGCCGAAGGAGGCGCTCGCAGTCCTCGAGAAGGCCCTGGCTCTCGACCCCGACAGCGCCGCCATCCACTTCGAGATCGGCTCGTGCTACTATGCGATGGGCAAGAACGCCGAGGCGATAAAGCACCTGCGGCGCGCGAACGAACTCGACCCCGACTTCGGGCCCGCACACCAGGCCCTGGCCTTCGCCCACTTCAACCGTGGCGAGAACGCCGAGGGACTGGCGGCCCTGGAGCGAGCGGCTCGCGCCGCCTATCGCCCCCGAAACCACGAGGCACTGGTCAGGCGCCTGGCATGGGTCTACGAGCGGCGCGGCGACCGCAAGCGAGCAATCGAATGGTACAAGTTCATGCTCGATTGTGGGTATCGCGACAGGCGCTCGTACCTCGCCCTAGGCACCCTGGAACTCAAGGAACACCTCTACGACGACGCTCTGAGGAGTTTTCGCGCGGTGGTTCGGCGCACTCCTGCGGACCGCGCGCTCGCCCCGGACATCGCCCGCGCCTATGCCCAACTCTCCGAGGCCGAGCGCAACGAGGCCATCCGCCACCACGAGAAGGTGGCGGCAGGAAGCACCGATCCCGCTATCCACGAGGTCCTCGCCCTGGCCTACCGCGCTGCCGGCCGTCGCGACGACATGCTAAAGACCCTCGAGCGGGCGGCGAGTTACGCCTCGCGCCGGGCAGCCATCCAGAAGGCGTTCCTGGCCGAATACTACGAGGAACTCGGTGAACTGCCCAAAGCCATCGCCTGGCGAAAGGAGCTGATAAAATCCAGGGCCAAGCCCACCGCCGAGGACTACGTCCGCCTGGCCGGCCTCTACGTCAAGCACGAGCAGATGGCCGAGGCGGCCGACGCCTACCGCAAGGCCATCGAGGCCGAGCCCTCCCGCTCCGACCTGCTCATTCGGGTGGCCGAGTGCCACTCGCAACTCCACCAATGGGACCGCGCGGCCCAGGCCATCGAGGAATACCTCAAGGGACGCAAACTCAAGCCCTCGGACGCCGAACACATCTTCTCGCTGGCCGAAATCTATCGCCAGGCGGGCAAGACCCCCCTCGCCAACGAGAGAAAGAAACGAGCATATAAACTCCTCGAGGACGCCATCCGGCGCCCGGGCGAGGAGATGCGCCGCGTCGAATACTATCTCCTCCTCGCCCAGTTCCACTACGCCGACGACCGACCCGGGAAGGCTCTCGACTACATACTGGTCGCCCGGAATCTCGACCCCGACGACGACCGCAAACTCCTCCTCCTGGCCTCCGCCTACAAGCGTGTCCAACGCTGGAGCGACGCGGCGGAGACCCTGCGGAAGTTGGTCGAGAAGAACCCGGGGTCGCGCGCGGCGGCCGGCGCCCTCGACGAGATCGCCACCTGCCTGGAGAGCGACGGCAAGACCACCGAGGCCGAAGCCGCCCGAAAGAAAGCCAAGAACCTTCTAGCGAAGTTGGCCGAGAAGGCCGAGAAGAACTCCGAGAAGGCCTCCATCTTCGCCCAGATCGGCGAGATGGCGCTCGCTCGCAACAACCCCAAGGAGGCCAGCGAAGCATTCCTCAAGGCGCTCAGCCGCCAGCCCGAAAACCCGCTCTTCCACCTCTATCTCGGCCAGTGCTACGAATACCTGGCCGACTGGCCGCGCGCTGCCGCCCACTACAACACCTATGTCGAGTCGGTCAAACTCGACGAGCGGTCGGCCCGCGCGCTCTTCCGCCTCGGGGTCGCGCAGGGCCGCGCCGGCCAGAAGAAACTGGGGGCGAAGAACAAGAAGAAGGCCATCGAGGTCCTCACCAACACCCTCGCAACCCTCGCGCGCGAGAGCCGCGGCACCATGGCCCACAAGGCCGACCTGCTTCGGACCCTCGCCAGTTTCTATGCCGCCGAGAAGGACCACCAGAAGGCCGTCGAGACGATCAAGCGGGCGATCGCCATCGCGCCCTCGGGCCAGAGGACGGAGATGCGCCTGGCGCTCGCCGCCTACTACGACGACATGGGCCTCTACGACCAGAGCGAGGCCGTCCTCCTGGAGGCCCACAAGGAAGCGCCCAACGACCCAGCCGTGCTCAACCACCTCGGCTATTTCTATGCCGAAAGAGGCAAGAACCTCGACCAGGCAGTCGAACTCGTCAAGAGGGCCCTGCGCCACGAACCACTCAACGGCGCCTACATAGACAGCCTCGGCTGGGCCTACTATAAACAAGGCAAACACGACCAGGCGCTGAAACTCCTCCTTCGAGCCGTCAAGTACGAAGAGGACGCCGTGATACGGGAGCACATCGGCGACGCGTACATGAAACTCGGCCAGGTGGAGAAGGCCCGCGAGGCATGGCAGCGGGCGCTCGCCCTCGACCCCGACATCAAGGGGGTCCGCGAGAAACTCGAGGCAGCCAACCCACCTGAACAGAAACGCTAAGGAGGGAAGTCCGCGTGGCAGGCCATTCCCACTGGGCAGGCATCAAGCACAAGAAGGCCGTGGTGGACGCCAAGCGCGGTCGCCTCTTCTCGAAACTCGCGAAGGAAATCTCCATCGCCGCGAGGGTCGGTGGGGGCAACCCGGAGGCCAACATCGCCCTCCGCGCCGCCATCGAGCGAGCCAAGGCCGCCAACATGCCAAAGGACAACATCGAGCGGGCCATCAAGAGCGGCACGGGCGAACTCCCGGGGGTGCGCTACGAGAGGCTCGCCTACGAGGGCTACGGCCCCGGCGGCATCGCCATCCTCCTCGACGTCCTCACCGACAACCGAAACCGCACCGCCGCCGAACTCCGCAAAATCTTCTCACTCCGAGGCGGCAACATGGAAGGCTCCGTCGCCTGGATGTTCGAGAGCAAGGGACTCATCACCTTCCCAGCCGACAAGATCGAAGAGGACAAACTCCTCGAGATAGTCCTCGAGGCCGGCGCGGACGACCTCCAGGACGTGGACGGCACCTACGAGATCACGACCTCGCCCAGCAACTTCCAGGCCGTCAAGCAGGCCATCCTGGACGCCGGGATCGAGCCGGAGGTCGCCGAACTGACCATGCTCCCCCAGACCCTCATCAGGCTCGACCCCGAGACCACTAAACGCGGCCTCGCTCTCCTCGAGGAACTCAACGACCACGACGACGTCCAGAACGTCTACACCAACCTCGACATCCCCGCCGAACTGGCCGCCGAGGCATCCACAGACCAATAGACCCCGTTCGTCCGTATTGTCAATCCCCCGGGCCTCTCGGCAGTCGTCCGCGAAGTTGTCGCCATCGAAGCCTCAGGCAAGCGACCAGAAGCCCCACCACCTCGCGGGCCGACATCTTGCTCTTCCCGCCCCGACGCTCCCTGAAGACTATC
>CAYYCI010000028.1:0-15660 GCA_964470215.1 uncultured Planctomycetota bacterium | reverse complement strand
GCGACCGTCCTCGCCAGGGTCGGGCCCAACGAGGCGGTCGCCGTCCCTCTCCACGAGAGCCTCGGGGCGGTCCTGGCCGAGGACATCGCCTCGGACGTGGACATGCCCCCTTTCGACAAGTCGGCGATGGATGGCTTTGCCGTCATCGCCGACGACCTGGCCGAAACCCCGGCCACGCTCAAGATCGTCGAGGACATCCCGGCACGGGTCGTCCCCACCAGGACAATCGCCAGGGGACAGTGTGCGAGGATAATGACCGGGGCACCTCTCCCACGAGGCGCCGACACGGTGGTCCTCGTCGAAGACACCCAACCCGGCCCCGCACCCGACGAGGTGACCATCCTGAAGCCCACTCCGAAAGGCAAGAACATCTGTTGGAAGGCCGAGGACGTTGCTCGCGGCGACGTCGTGCTCCAACGAGGCCACCGCATCCGCCCGCCCGAGATAGCCACCCTGGCCGCCTGTGGCTGCGCCAGCGTCTCGATCTATCGCCGACCAACCGTAGCCGCCCTTTCGACCGGCGACGAGGTCGTGGCAATCGAGGCGACCCCGCGGCCGGGCCAGATCCGCGACACCAACTCCCACTACCTCGCGGCGCGCCTTCGGCTTCTGGGCATCGAGGCCGAGAGGCTGCCAACCGCCCGCGATGAACCCGAGGCGCTGCGCGAGGCCCTTGCGGCCGGACTCGACCACGACGTCCTGGTCGTCTCGGGGGGCGTCTCGATGGGCGACTACGACTTCGTCCCGAAAGTCCTCGACGACCTCGGGGTGGAACTCCACTTCAAACAGGTCGCAATGCAGCCGGGTCGCCCTACCGTCTTCGGCACCCGCGGCCAGACCGTCCTCTTCGGCCTCCCGGGCAACCCTGTGTCGGTGTTGGTCGCCACGGAACTCTACGTCATCCCCGCGCTCAAGAAGATGATGGGCTACGAGGCGGTCGAACCGGTGCGTCGGCGGGCCACGCTCGTCGAGACGGCCAAGCATCGCCCTGGCCGCGTCGCCCACATCCCCGGCGTGATGGCTGAAGAAGATGGCAAGCGGGTCGTCAGGCCCCTGCCCTATCACGGCTCGGCACACATCCACGCCCTGACCCGCGCCAACTGCCTCATCGTCCTGCCGGCCGACGAGGCGGTGGCCGAACCACCGCGAGAGGTCGAGGTCGTCGAATTGTTCGCTTGAGCGAGAAGATGCCGCGACGGAAGTTAGCGTATCTCCGCCTGGCCGTCACCGCCCGATGCAACCTGCGGTGCCTCTACTGCCGGCCGCCCGACCGGGACCACGAGACCGACGTGCTCAGCGGCGAGGAACTAGTCCGCTTCGCCATCCTCGCCGCGCGCTGCGGCCTCCACAAGGTGCGACTCACTGGCGGCGAGCCGCTCCTGCGCTCGGACATCGTCGAGATAGTCCGCCGACTTTCGTCGGACGAGATGATCGCCGACCTGAGCCTGACCACTAACGGCACGATGCTCACGCGCCTGGCGCCCGAACTCCGCGAAGCGGGCCTGCGGCGAGTGAACATCGGCCTCCCCGCCCTCGACCCCGAGGTCTATCGCCGCGTGACCCGCAACGGCAGGGTCGAGGATGCGTTGGCAGGCCTCGAGGCCGCGCTCGAGGTCGGCTTCAGCCCGGTCAAGATCAACGTCGTGGTCGTCCGAGGGGTGAACGAGGACCAGGCGGTGCCGCTGGCGGGCCTCACTCGCCGGCTGCCGCTGGAGGTTCGCTTCATCGAGTATATGCCGTTTCTCGAGGGGAGCGAGCATCCGCGCGAGCGACTCGTCCCCGCCGATGAGATACTCGCAGCGCTGGGGAAGCTTGGCCCCCTCGAGCCACTCGAGAGGCCGCGCGGGCCAGCCACGGCTCGTCTCTACCGCGTCGCCGGCCACCGTGGCACCATCGGCCTGATCACCCCCCACACCGACCCGTTCTGCCACTCGTGCAACCGTGTGAGGCTGACGGCCCAGGGTCGGCTGCGCGCTTGCCTGATTGACGGGGGCGAGCGCGACGTGCTGGGAGCCATCCGCGCCGGCCTGGACCTGCCGACAATGGAGCGATTGCTCCGCTGGGCATCGGAGATGAAGCCAGCGCTCCATTCGGGCGTTTTCGCGGGCTGCATGCACCGCATCGGCGGCTGAACCGGACGCCGGCACCGCCTGACCACACCGATTTTCGTCGAGTGCCGCCTTCGAGAGGAAGCGCTATGAATTCGTTTCGGACTGCCGGAGAGATCGTGACGGGGCGGGGCGCGTTGGGGTGTCTCGGGGAGCGCGCCGCGGCGTTAGGCTCCAAGGCCCTCCTGGGAACGGGGCGCTCGGCCATGCGGAAGGCGGGGGTCACCGACCGGGCACTGGCTTGCCTCGGCAACGCGACGCTCCTCGAGGGGGTCGAGCACGACCCCGACGTGGGGACCGTGGACGCGGGTCGTGAGGTCTTGCGCCGCGAGGGTTGCGACCTGGTGATTGGCCTTGGCGGAGGGAGCGCCATTGATGCGGCGAAGGCCATCGCCGGCCTGGCGAACGAGGAAGGACCCACGCGCGAGTTTCACCAGGGCCGGCCCATCCGTTCCCCCGCCCTTCCGCTGATCGCCATTCCCACCACCTCCGGGACGGGCGCGGAAGTGACCAAGAACGCGGTCCTCAGCGACCGCGAACTGAGGGCGAAGAAGAGCATCCGGGCCGAGACGATGATGCCGGCGGTGGCCATCGTGGACCCGGAGTTGACCGTGACCTGCCCACCCTCAGTGACGGCGGCAGCGGGTATGGACGCGCTGGTTCAGGCCATCGAGGCGTTCACTTCTCGCCACGCCACGGCGATCACCGATGCCTTGGCCTTCTCGGCGGCGTGTCGCCTGGCGAAATGGCTGCCGGTGGCCTTCGAGGACGGCTCGAACCTCGAGGCGCGGGAGCACTGCGCGGTGGGCAGCCTGATGGCTGGAATGGCTCTGGCGAATTCGCGCCTCGGGGCCGTCCACGGAATCGCACACCCTCTCGGGGCGCGATACGGTCTCGAACACGGCGTTATCTGCGGCCTGCTGATGCCACACGTCATGCGGCTCAACCGCCCGCATGTCGGGGACAAATACGACAGGCTCTCGGAGGCCATCGGGCAGGACGTCATCGCTCTGGTCGAGGAGTTCGTCGAAAGGTTCGACCTGAAGAGGGCGCTCGAGGGCGTTGACATACCCGCGGAGGACTTCCCGGCCATCGTAGCCGAGAGCATGCCGTCGGGGTCGCTGAAGGCCAACGCGAAGAAATTCACCGAGAAGGACGTTGTGGCCGTCCTCGAGGCTCTGGTCGCCAGCGCCTGAGCGCCGGGCGCGCCGCGCGTGCGGTGCTTGACAGGGCGCGCCAGGGGAAATAGAATCCGCCGAGTGTCGGAGGTTACGATGAAAGCGAAAGCGTTGGTTCTGGTCGCCGCGGTGGTGGCTTGCTCTTGCGCCCCGAAAGTGCCGGAGAAGCCGAAGGCGCGGCTCTTCACGTGCCATCGTGCCCTCGACAAGATCACCCTCGACGGCCACATCACCGAGACCGCCTGGGACCGCGCCCAGAAGATCACCGAATTCACCGTCCCCGGAACGAACCGGCCGGCGGCGCAACCGGCCACCGCGCGTTTCCTGTGGGACGATCGGTTCCTCTACCTTGCAGCCGAAATAACCGACGACGATCTTTTCGCTGTCAAGACGGCTCACGACAGTCGGACCTGGGAGGACGACGTTTGCGAGGTTTTCCTCAAGCCCAGCGACGTTGATAACCCCTACTATGAAATCCACATCACCCCGCGCGGCACGGTTCTCGACCTTTTGATCGGGCGGCGGTGGGCCGCGGGCTCCTTCGAGCGATGGACGTCGTGGGAGAGCGGCATCGAGGCGAAGGTGCGGCTTGTGGGGACACTGAACGACTGGCGGGACCGCGACCACGGGTGGGTAATCGAGGCTGCCATCCCGCTGGAGGCCCTCAGCGCCGTGAACCCGAAGCCGCAACTCGGCGACAGGTGGCGCTTCGCGATCTGTCGCTACAACTACTCGGTTCACCTCGATGGCGGCAGGGAATTGTCGAGTTCGGCCCGGCTGGCCGAGCCGAACTTCCACCGCTACGAGGACTTCGACTACCTGGAGTTCGGTGAGTAAGACGCGGGCCGAGCGCTGCGCCGGCATCCTCCTGCACCCTACGTCCCTACCCGGGCCTTTCGGCATCGGGGACCTCGGCTCGGGGGCGAGAGCATTCGTGGACTTCCTGGCCGAGGCTGGGCAATGCCTCTGGCAGGTCCTGCCGCTCGGGCCGACCGGCTACGGCGACTCCCCTTACGCCTCCTTCTCTGCCTTCGCGGGCAATCCGCTGCTCATTGACCTGGAGCGCCTGGCCGAGGAGGGTGACATCGAGAGGGCCGAGCTCGATGGCGCCCCACCGTTTCCGGCGGAGACGGTGGACTACGGAGCGGTGATCCCGTGGAAGCGCGGGTTGGTTGCGCGAGCGGCGGCGCGCTTTCGCCGGAGTGCCAGGGGCCGGCGTCGCGATGCCTTCGAGCGATTCTGCGCCGAGAACGCCGACTGGCTCGAGGACTTCGCGCTCTTCATGGCCATCAAGGACCGCCACGGGGGGGCGCCGTGGAACACGTGGGATTGGGCTCTGGCGTCGCGCCAGCCGGAGGCGCTGGGCCAGGCGGCGCGCGAACTCGATGAGGCCGTCTTCGCGTGGCGCTACGCTCAGTTTCAGTTTTTCGCCCAATGGGACGAACTGAAGCGCTGCGCAAACTCGAAGGGCATCCGCATAATCGGCGACCTGCCGATCTTCGTCGCATACGACAGCGCGGACCTGTGGGCCAACCCCCATCTGTTCCACCTCGACGAGAAGTTGGAGCCCACGAGGGTGGCGGGGGTGCCGCCCGACTACTTCAGCCCCACGGGCCAACTCTGGGGCAATCCCCTCTATCGCTGGGACGTGATGGCTGCGGATGGGTATCGCTGGTGGCTGGCTCGACTGCGCCAGACCCTCAGGACCGCCGATATCATCCGTCTGGACCATTTCCGGGGCTTCGCTGCCTACTGGGAGGTGCCCGCCGGCGAGACCACCGCGGTCAACGGCCGCTGGGTGAAGGGTCCGGGGGAGGGATTCTTCCGGGCGGTGGAGGCCGAACTGGGTGAACTGCCGATAATTGCCGAGGACCTGGGCCTGATCACGCCCGACGTCCACGCTCTGCGCGAGAAATTCGCTCTACCCGGGATGGCCGTTCTTCAGTTCGCGTTCACGACCGACTGGCGCAACGCCTATCTGCCCCACAACCATCGCCCGAACCTGGTGGTTTACACCGGCACCCACGACAACGAGACGACGGTAGGGTGGTTCGGCTCGCGGGAGCGGAAGGAGAAGCGTCGGGCGGAGGCATACCTCGGCCCGACGGGCGAGCCGATCAACTGGGCGTTGATCCGCACGGCCTATCGCTCGGTGGCAAGGATGGCGATCGTGCCGCTCCAGGATGTCCTGGGGCTCGGCAACGAGGCCCGGATGAACGCCCCCGGCCGCCTCGGTGGGAACTGGGCGTGGCGATTCCGAGCCGAGGCGTTGACCCCGGAATTGAGCGCCCGCCTCCGCACCCTGGCCGAGACCTACGACCGCATCCCTTCGGTCGAGCCGGCCGAGGAAACCATTCCGGAGAACTATCCGCTGGCCTGACCTGGCGTCGCTGGCCCCAGGCGACGGTGCTCTTGCGGGTCGGGTCCGGGGTGGAATTTCTCCTCGGGGAGGCCGATAGAGCGCTCGGCCTCGCGGGTGGCCTTTCCGATCGCTTCCTGGACGCGCAGGCGCCAGGTTTCCACTCCCGCCTCGTCGAGTTCAGGGGGGACGAAGATTGGCTCGCCGTAACGGATTTCGGCCCGCGCCCACGGCTTGGGGAGACGGAAGCGGTCCCAGGAATTGAACTCCCAGAACCTCTCCGAGGCGAAGCCCATCGGCACTATCGGGCAACGGCTCTTCTGGGCGAGGAAGACGATGCCCGGCTGGACGACGTGGCGTGGGCCGAGCGGCCCATCGGGGACGATGCCGACGCCATGGCCCTCGCGGACAGCCCGTATGGCCTGGACGAGGGCACGGACTCCGCCGTGGGTGGTCGAGCCACGGATGAGGCCGTAGCCCCATCGGCGCAGGACTCGCGCTATGAGTTCGGCGTCGCCGTGTTCGCTGATGATGACCACCCCGTCGTTGAAACGATGGTGGAAGAGGGGAACGAGGAGGAGGGCGTGCCAGGAGCAGAAGCAGATGGGGCCGTGGCGGCGTTCGAGGTCGTCGAGGATTTCGTCGCCGACAATCCGCAGCCGAAGCGAACGACACAGGGCATTGACGAGGCAGGTTCCGAGCCATTCGGCGAGGAAGGGTTTTAGTCGGTCGGCAGCCACGGGCGCTCCCTCAGATGGCGAGGAGGCGTCGGATTTGTCGCCTGCGAGACCAGGGGCACGGTCCGACCACTACCAGGGTTCTGCGTTGCGGTCTGAAGACCTCTCTTGCGGCTTGTCGAACCGCGCTGGTGGTGACCTGTGCGAGGCGGCTTGCTTCGCTTTCCGGGGTGATGATCTCGTCTGGGGCGAGGAGCAGTTCGCGCGTGCCCATCCACTCGGCGAGATCGGCCGGGCTATCCTGGAGCATATCGAGGTTGCAGGCGATTTTTTCCTTGATGGTGTCGAGTTGTTCGCCGGGGATTCCTTCGTCGGCGATCTTTCGCGCTTCCTCGAGGATGGCCTGGACCGCCGGGGCCACGTTTCGTCGGCTGGTGGTGGTCCCTATCTCGAGCCAGCCGCAGTCGCGGAAAAAGGAAGTTGCGGCGTAGATGTCGTAGACGAGGCCATCGCGCTCACGCAGTCGGGAGAAGAGACGCGACGTTACTCCCGCGCCGAGGGCCTCGCTGAGGATCACGAGCGCATAGGACCGCGGGTCCGAGTAGGAGTATGCCTTGTGGCAGAGGCGGAGGTAGAGCATGCGGCCCGGTCCCCGCAGGAAACGGTGTCTTGGCTCCGATTGGCCATCGCGGAGGGCCGGGCCAGAAAGCGGCTGGCCGGCCTCCAGGCGCCCGAAAGTGTCGGCTATCAGGGCGGCGATTTCATCCTGGGGAAAGTTGCCCGCGACCGAGATCACGATGTTGGAGCCTCTGAGGAAGCGCTGGTAGTGGCGCTTGAGGCGGTCCGGGGTGATGCAGCGGATGTTTCGCTCGGAGCCGAGGGACTGGAACTGATGTGCTTGACCCGGCCACATGGTCTCGTGAACCAGCTCGTCCACGGTCACGCCGTCGCCGGGGACGTCGCGCGACTGGCCCATTTCCTCGAGGACGACCTGTCGCTCGGTTTCGACGTGTTGTGGGTCGAAGATGGGATGGAGGGCGACCTGGGTGAGAAGATGCAGGGCGCGGGTGAAGTTCTTGGTGTGTGATGCGGCGACCAGTTCGGTGTACTCGGGCATGGTGGCGCCGTTGAGCTCGGCCCCGCAGGCGTCCATAGCACGGGCGAGGGCCTCGGGGTCGGGGTATGCGGCAGTGCCCTTGAAGAGGACGTGTTCGGCGAAGTGGGAGATTCCGTTCTCGTCGGGCGACTCGAACCGCGGTCCCATTCTCAGGTAGACGACGGCCATGGCGGAGTGGAGGCCGGGGATGGCGGCGTAGATGACTCTGGCGCCGTTCGGAAGGGTTTGGCGTGTGAATTGGAGCATCATGGGCGTCGGGCTGCTGGCGGAAGCTGCCCTCAGAATTGTTCGAGAAAGCGCTGGTCGCTCTCGAGGAGGAGCCGGATGTCGGGGATTCCGTACTTTATCATGGCCACTCGGTCAATTCCCATCCCGAAGGCGAAGCCGGTGTAGCGATCCGTGTCGTAGCCGACGGCCTCGAAGACCTTCGGGTGGACCATTCCGGCGCC
This sequence comes from uncultured Planctomycetota bacterium, assembly GCA_964470215.1. Lineage (GTDB taxonomy): Bacteria > Planctomycetota > PUPC01 > DSUN01 > DSUN01 > CAYYCI01. The sequence continues at coordinate 7,772 of CAYYCI010000028.1, read as the reverse complement.
GAGGAGTTCTAGCCATCGCCTCTCACCGCCGATCTCGAAGGAGACGTCCACCTCGGCGCTGGGCTCGGTGAATGGGAAGAAGGAGGGTCGGAAGCGTGTCTCGGTCCTCGGGCCGAAGAGTTCGCGCATTGCCATGGTGAGGACGGCCTTGAGGTCAGCGAAGGTCACGTCCTCGCCAACGACGAGGCCTTCGACCTGGTGGAAGACGGGCGAGTGGGTGGCGTCGGCAGTGTCGGGGCGATAGACCCTGCCCGGGACGATGACGCGGATGGGGGGCTGGCGCTGTTCCATGACGCGGACCTGGACGGGGGAGGTGTGGGAGCGAAGGAGGACGTCGCCGGCGATGTAGAAGGTGTCGAAACTGTCGCGCGAGGGGTGCTCGGCGGGGATGTTGAGGGCCTCGAAGTTGTAGTACTCGAGTTCGACCTCGGGCCCCTCGACCACCTCGAAGCCGAGGCGAGCGAAGACCTCGCGGATTTCGGCCTCGACCTTGCGCAGTGGGTGTTCGGTGCCGATGGGCCGGCGGGTGCCGGGGATGGTGATGTCGTGGGCCGGGGTGGCGGCGAGGAGTTCGACCCGCTTGAGGAGTTCTTGCTTCGCGGCCACGGCCTCGAGGATCGCTTTCTTGACCTCGTTGACCCTGGGACCGACGGCCCGACGTTCCTCCGGGGGCAGGTCTCGGAGCCTTCGGGTCAGTTCCTTGAGGGAGCCGCGCCGGCCCAGGACGGCGGCTCGGGCCTGCTCGAGGGTCTCGGGTGAGTCGGCGGCGTTGATTCTTGCGAGTGCCTCGTCGCGGATTCTCAGGAGTTCGTGACGCATGGGCCGGCGGCTCCGGTAGCTCAGGCTTGTCGTCCGCGTGCGACCTCGACGAGTCGGTCGAAGGCCTCGGGGTCGGAGACGGCGATTTCGGCCAGCATCTTGCGATTCAGTTGGACGCTAGCCTGTTGTAGGCCATGGATAAACGCGTTGTATGAGATTCCGCGCATTCGGCACGCTGCGCCGATTCTCGTGATCCACAGGGCGCGGAATTCGCGCTTGCGCGCTCGGCGGTCTCGGTAGGCGTAGGCGCGGGCGCGCATGACGGCCTCTTTAGCGGTCCGGTAGAGTCGGGAACGCCCGCCGCGGTAGCCTTTGGCCTCCCGGAGAATGCGCTTGTGGCGCTTTCGACGGGTTGGGGAGAGGGTGACCCTTGGCATCTGGTTGGACTCCTGGGGTTAAGGCTTTGGGAGTTTCCGCAGGGCGGTTTTCCTGAGACGCCCTTCGACGCTTCCTGGCGCATTGAGGTTGCGGCGCCGCTTGGCGCTCTTGCCGCTCAGGAGATGGCTCTTTCCGGCCTTCCTGCGCACGATCTTTCGGTTCTTGGTAACTCGCACGCGGTCTTTGAGACCTTTATGTGTTTTCAGTTTCGGCATTGTGGCATCCAGTCCTTTTGCCGGGCGAAAATCCCCTGTCGAGTCGAGCGGGGGGTCTCGCCGTCGGGCCCGCAAGCAGCGGTTATCTCACTTGTGAACGAGCACCATGACCATTCGTCGCCCTTCCATCTTGGGCTCGCGCTCGGTCTTCGCGACATCCTCGAGGAGGGTGGCGAATTTTCTGAGGACTTCGTAGCCCAGTTCCTTGTGTGCCATTTCGCGGCCTTTGAAGAAGACGTTGACCTGGACTTTGTCGCCGAGGGTGAGGAGCCTTCGGGCGTGTCGGGCCTTCGTCTCGAGGTCGTGGTCGCCGGTCTTGGGGTGCAGGCGGATTTCCTTGGTGTGAACGCGATGGTGATAGGCTCTGGACTCGTGTGCCTTTTTTTTCTGCCGGTAGCGGTGTTTGCCATAGTCCATGAGTTTGCACACGGGAGGGACGGCATTGGGGGCGACCTCGACCAGGTCGAGTTTGGCCTCACGAGCGATTGCGAGGGCCTCGCGAAGGGGCTTGATGCCCATCTGCTCGCCACTCTCGCTGATCAGGCGGACCTGCGGGCTACGAATTCGCTCGTTGACCCTCAGTTCGTGGGGAATTGCGCACCACCTCCTTATCTGGCCTTCTCGGCCACTTCTCTCAAGAGCCTCTGGCGGAAGTCGTCGCGGGAGGCGGCCCCGAGGTCACCCTCGCCGCGCTTGCGCACGGCCACCGTTCCCGCCTCTTGCTCACGCGGCCCCACGACGGCCACGTATGGGATTTTCTCTATGGAGGCTTCGCGGATTTTGAAGCCGACCTTTTCGTTCCGCCCGTCCAGGGCCGCTCTGAGGCCGTCGCGGCGGAGTTCGTCGGCCACCGCGGCGGCATACTCGAGTTGGGCCGAGGTCACGGGAATGACCCTGACCTGTTCGGGGGCGAGCCACAGGGGAAATGCGCCGCCGAAATGCTCGATGAGCACCGCGATGAAGCGCTCGATGGCGCCATAGACGACGCGGTGGAGCATGACCGGGCGGTGACGCTGGTTGTCTGGGCCGACGTAAGTGAGGTCGAATTTCTCGGGCATTGCGAAGTCGAGTTGTATGGTTGCACACTGCCAGGTGCGATTGAGCGCATCCCGGACGTGGAAGTCGATCTTCGGTCCGTAGAATGCGCCTTCGCCTTCGTTGATTTTGTAGGCGACGTCGCGCTGGTCGAGGGCGCCTCGCAGCGCCGCGGTGGCCACTTCCCAGGCGCGGTCGCTACCGATTGATTTCTCCGGGCGGGTCGAGAGTTCCAGGTGGTATGGGAGGCCGAATGTCGAATAGACCACGTGGACCAGTTCCATGACGCCCTCGACCTCGCTCTGGATCTGGTCTTCGGTCATGAAAATGTGGGCGTCGTCCTGGGTGAACTGTCGGACGCGAAGCAGTCCGTGGAGTTCGCCCGATTTTTCGTGTCGGTGGACCACTCCGACCTCGGCGATGCGCATGGGCAGGTCGCGGTAACTTCGGAGCCTGGTCTTGTAGAAGAGCATGGCGCCGACGCAGTTCATCGGCTTGATGGCGTATTCGTCGGCGTCAATTTCTGTCACGTACATCTTGTCGCGATAGTTTTCCCAGTGGCCGCTTTGTTCCCAACATGCTTTTCGCAGAAGGATAGGGGTTCGCAGTTCGAGGTAGCCGCGCTCGGCGTGGAGTTCGCGCCACAACCTCATCAGTTCGTTCCAGACGACCATGCCCTTGGGGTGGAAGAGCGGGAAGCCGGGCCCCTCGTCGTGGAAGGAGAAGAGGTCGAGGTCCTTACCCAGGCGGCGATGGTCGCGTCGGCGGGCCTCCTCGAGAAGGCGCAGGTGTTCGTCAAGTTCTTCCTGGGTGGGGAAGGCGGCGCCGTAGATTCTGGTGAGCATGGGGCGGCGTTCGTCGCCGCGCCAGTAGGCGCCGGCGATGGCGGTGAGTTTGAATGCGCGGACCTGCCCCGTGCTGGGCAGGTGGGGGCCGCGACACAGGTCGGCGAAGTCGCCTTGTTCGTAGAAGGTCACGCGCTCCTCGGGGATTTCCTCGAGGAGCTCGACCTTGTAGGGCTGGTCGGCCTGGCGCATGCGCTCGATGGCTTCCTGGCGCGACACCTCCACCCGCACCAGCGGGATGTCGTCCTGGATGATCTTGCGCATCTCGGCCTCGATGCGCGGGAGGTCCTCCTCCGTGATCCCGTCGGGGAGGTCGAAGTCGTAGTAGAAGCCGTTCTCGATAGGCGGCCCGATGGCCAGCTTCGCCCCTGGGAACAGGCGCACGACGGCGTGTGCCATCACGTGTGCGGTGGTGTGGCGGAGGGTCTCGAGGGGGTCGTGGGTTTGTGGCTCGTGGTCGGCCATGGTGGTTTTTTTCTGGCCTCTCTAGCGCGAGGCCGGCCCACAGGCATAGGGGACTGCGGGCCGGCCGACGTGGTGGGCGATGCTGGACTCGAACCAGCGACCTCTAGCTTGTCGAGCTAGCGCTCTAGCCAACTGAGCTAATCGCCCAGGGTGGACCGGGTTATCGGCTCCAATCAGCTCGGCGGCTCCTGATCGTCCTGCTCGTCTGGCGCCTCGGTGGTCGGCTGGGAAGCCTGGTGGTCTTCGGCCTCCGGCTCCTGCTGCTCCGGGGCGGCTGCCTCCGGCTCCGCCGTGGTGGCTTGAGGTGCCACCTTCGGTGCCACAGGCTCGGCCTTGCGGCTGGGGGTGACGGGTCCGGTGACCAGCTCGAGGTAGCACAGCTCGGCCCCATCCCCCCTGCGGAAGGCTGAGAGCCTGACGATACGAGTATAGCCACCATTTCGGTCGTTGTAAAGAGGCGCTATGTCCTCGAAGAGGGTCTTGACGGTTCGCTTGTTTGGCAGGAGAGCCAGAGCGCGGCGTCGTGCGTGGAGCGTTCCACGCTTGCCAAGGGTGATGAGGCGCTCGGCCAGAGGTTTCGCCGCCTTTGCTTTCGGGACGGTGGTCTTCACTCTCCGTAAGCCATCCTCGCCGGCTGGAGCGGAGAAGAGGGCGGCGACGAGGTTGCGGAGCATGGCCCGGCGATGGGCGGCGGTGCGTCCGAGTTTCTTGACCTTCCTGCGGTGTCTCATGGCTCTCAGGCCTCGTCGGAAGTTGTGGCGGCTTCTTGGGCGGCGAGTGTCTCGATGGACATGCCGAGCGAGAGGCCGAGTTTTGCGAGTTTGTCCTTGATGTCCTGGAGCGAGGTCTTGCCGAGGTTCCGGACGGCGAGGAGCTCGGCCTCGGTCTTGGTGATGAGGTCGCCGACGGTCTGAATGTTTTCGCTCTCGAGGCAGTTCTGTGCCCGGACCGAGAGGTCGAGTTCCTCGATGCTCTTGGTCAGTTTGGCCTCGAGTTCTGGTGGGAGTGGTCCTGCGGCTCTCAGGGTGCCGGCCAGGTCGCGCTTTTCGGCTGGGAGTTCCCTGCCGACCTCGAAGTAGAGAATGAATGGGTCGAGGTGTTTGCGCAGGATTCTGGCGGCCTCGACGAGGGCCATCTCGGGGGTGATGGTGCCGTCGGTCCAGACCTCGAGGATGAGTCTGTCGAAGTTCGTGCGCTGGCCCACCCGGGTGTCCTCGGCTCGGTATGCTACTCGACGGACTGGGGAGAAGAGGGTGTCCACGGGGATCACGCCGATCTCTTGTTCGGGCTTGGTGTTTTCCTCGGCGGTGGCGTAGCCACGTCCTCTGCGCGCCTCCATCTCGACGACGAAGTCGACGTCCTCGCTGAGGGTGGCGATGTGGAATTCGGGGTTGGCGATCTCGACGTCGGGGTCGGCCTGGATGTCGGCAGCGGTGACCTCTCCGCGCGTGTGGCGCTCGATCTTGAGGGTCTTCGCCCCCTCAGAGTGGAGGCGCAAGCGGACCTGCTTGATGTTGAGGATGATGTCCGTTACGTCCTCGACCACTCCCTCGATGGTGGAGTATTGGTGTTGGACGCCCTCGATGCGGACGGTGGTGATGCCTGCGCCTTCGATGGACGAGAGGAGGACGCGGCGCAGGCTGTTGCCAATGGTGGTGCCGAAGCCGCGCTCGAAGGGTTCGGCTATGAATTTCCCGTAGGACGCCGTCATGGTGTCGCGGTCAGCCACGACACGGCTCGGCAGTTCAAAACCTCGCCAGCGAATTCGCATTCCTCACTCCTCCCAGAGGGGTGTTTTCTTTTGCCCGCCTCTGGGCTGTGGGCCAGAAGGGATTTCTCTCACTTCGAACACAGCTCCACGACGAGCTGCTCGCGCACGTCAATCGAGACATCCTCGCGCGCCGGCAGGCGGAGGACGCGCCCCTGGAGCGGCTCGGGGTTGACCTCGAGCCAGGCGGGCACGGGTCGGGCCTTGGTCGCCTCGAGGGCGCGGGCCACCAGTTTGGCGGTCCGTGCGTTCTGCCTCGGGGCGATGACATCCCCAGGCTTGACCAGATGGGATGGGATGGTCACTCTGCGGCCGTTGACCTCGATGTGGCCGTGGGTGATGAGTTGGCGCGCCATGGCGCGCGAGGCGGCCATGCCGAGCAGACACACCACATTGTCGAGCCGGCGTTCGAGGATGACCAGCAGGTTCTCCCCCGTGTTCCCTCTCTGACGCTCGGCCTCGGTGAAGTAGCGCCGGAACTGGCGCTCGAGGACTCCGTAGTAGCGCTTGAGTTTCTGCTTCTCGCGCAACTGCACACCGTAGGAGGAGAACTTCCGGCGGCGCCAGGTGTGCATCCCGGGCGGATAGTCGCGGCGGTTGAAACTACACCTGGCGCTCTCGCACCTCGATCCCTTGAGCATGAGCTTGACGCCTTCTCGGCGACAGAGCTTGCATTTCGGTCCTGCGTGTCGTGCCAACTCGGCTGGCTCCTCTGGGCCGCGTTGCTAGCGGCCCGTTTTCACACTCGGCGTTTCTTCCTCGGACGGCATCCGTTGTGTGGCAGCGGGGTGACGTCCTCGATTGACCTTATCTCCAGGCCGGCGGCCTTCAGTGCCCTGATGGCCGACTCTCGGCCGGCGCCCGGCCCCTTGACCCTGACCTCGACTTGTCGCACTCCGGCCTTCTGGGCTTGCTGGGCGACGTTCTCGGCCGCGCGCTGGGCGGCGAAGGGGGTGCTCTTTCGCGAGCCCTTGAAGCCGATGGTGCCAGCGGAGGCCCAACAGAGGACGTCGCCGTTGAGGTCGGTGATGGTGATGATGGTGTTGTTGTATGTGGCCTTGATGTGTGCGACGGCGAGCGCGACGCTGCGGTGGATGCGTCGGCGCGATCCTCCGGAGGGGCCTCTTGTGCTTCTTCTTCTGGCCATTGGCGCTCCTGGCTTCTAGCCGCGTTGCTCCTTGACGCTTCTCTTGCCGGCGACGGTCTTGCGTGGTCCCTTTCGGGTGCGGGCGTTGGTCCTGGTGCGCTGTCCTCTGACCGGCAGGCCGACCCTGTGGCGGATTCCGCGATAGCAGCCTATCTCGCGCAGGCGCGATATGTTCTGGGCCACGAGACGGCGGAGTTCGCCTTCGATCATGAAGTTCTTGTCAATGACCGAGGCGATGCGGGAGAGTTCATCCTCGCTGAGGTCCCTGGCTCGGACGTTTTGGTCAATGCCGGCCATCTGGCATATGCGCTGGGCCGAAGTTCGCCCGATCCCGTAGATGTGGGTCAAGGCGATGAACGTTGGCTTGTTCCCCGGGATGTCCACCCCTGCCACTCTCGGCATTGGTTTGTTCCTCTCGCGGTTTCCGCCCGATGGGTCAGCCCTGGCGCTGCTTGTGGCGCGGGTTTGTGCAGATGACCCTGACCACGCCCTTTCGGCGGATGAGTTTGCAATTCTCGCAGATTCGTCGCACTGATGAACGGACCTTCACGGCCTCTTGCTCCGCTCCATGTCAATCGCGATAGACGATTCGACCCTTCGTCAGGTCGTAGGGTGAGAGTTCCACGGTTACACGGTCGCCTGGGAGGATGCGGATGAAGTGCATGCGCATCTTGCCCGAGACGTGGGCCGTGACCATGTGGCCGTTCTCCAGTTGGACGCGGAAGACTGCGTTTGGCAGTGCTTCCTTGACGACCGCGCTCACCCTTATGCCTTGTTCCTTAGCCATTCCGCGCTCGCCTAAGCGGGCTGTTTTCGACGACCGTGAGCACCTCCGGGCCGTCGCGGGTTATCGCCACCGAGTGCTCGAAGTGGGCGGCGAGGGACCCGTCGCGGCTGACTACGGTCCAGCGATTGGCCAGGGTTCGCACCCGCCAGTCGCCGGCGGTGATCATCGGCTCGATAGCCAGCACCATGCCGGCCTTCAGCACGAGGTCCCGGGTGGTGGGCCCGACGTAGTTGGGCACCTGGGGCTCTTCCCACAGGGCGCTGCCGATGCCGTGGCCGACCAGTTCGCGGACGACCGCGAAGCCGTTGCCCTC
>CAYYCI010000027.1:13023-15669 GCA_964470215.1 uncultured Planctomycetota bacterium | reverse complement strand
TTCGATCTCCTGGACGAGTTTCTCTTTCCCCATTTCCGCCCTCCTGTGTGATGGCGCGGCCATTCTATCGAGTTGCAAAGAGGAGGGCAAGACGGTTATATGGGGGTTCGCGTGTCTTCCGTCCGAATCCCCTCTGGCGCAGTAAGGAGGCAAGACCTTGGCAAGGGCTACAAGGGTCGTTGTCCTCGGGCTCGATGCGATGGTGCCGAACACCACCGAGCGGTTCGTGGCCGAGGGCATCATGCCGAACATCGCGAAACTCGCTGAACGCGGCTGCCTGACGAGAATCCGTCCGGTCATCCCGGCTCAGACACCCGCGAACTGGGACACTATCGCCACCGGCGCGACACCAGGAACCCACGGGGTGGTCCAGTGGGGCTCCCACATCCCCGGCGAGCCCGTCTGGGAGTACCACCGCGCCGAGGCGTTCAACGCCGGGCTGTGCCGGGCCGAGTATCTCTGGGAGACGGCCGCGAGAGCAGGCCTGCGAAGCGTCGTGGTCAACTACGCCGGCTATCCGCCGACCACCGACTCGGCGGTTCACATTGATTGGCTGTTCCAGCCGGCCCGTTCGTATTTCGACCTGGCATCGCCGACCGTCTATCACAATTGCCCCGATCTCGACACCCCCGACCCTCTGGCACTCGCGTCCGCGAGTGGTTGGGCGAACCTGCCGCCCTCGAGGCGAGAGCCTCTGGAGTCGCCTCTCATGGTCGCGCCCTCCTCCGAGGGCGAGGGGCCGCGGTTGCACCTCCTGGTGGTCGCCGAGGGCGATGGCTACGACAAGGTGCTCATTTGCTCCGAGAAGGACGCTTCGCGCCCTCTGGCCGCCCTGGGCGTGGGCCGGTGGAGCGAGTGGGTCAGGGGGGACTTCGCGCTGGACGGACAGGGCGCCATCGAGGGGGCGTTCAGGTTCAAACTCCTGGAACTCAGCCCCGACGCGAGCCGCCTCGTGCTCTATCGCAGCGACGCCTACCCGACCGACGGCCGCTTCTGTTCGGACCGAGCGCTCGGACGCCGCCTTGTCGAAGCCCTCGGGCCTTATGTCCACTCGGGCCTGACGGTCGAACGCCACTGCCGTGGCGTCCTCGATTGGGCGACAACCGACGAGGTGCTGGCCGCCGAGGCGCGGTGGTGGTCGCGCGGGGCGAGGATGGCGCTCGAGGCCACGGACGCCGCGCTCGTCGTCCTCCACTGGCACATACTCGATTGCGCGGGCCACCGCTTCGTCCAGATGATCGATCCCACCGGGGGCGGCTACGAGCCGGCACGTGCCGAGGAGGGCTGGCAGACGCTGAGGGACTACTATCGGGCGGCCGACAGGTTCGTGGGGGCCTTCCTCGAGGAGTTCGACGACGGCCAGACCGCTTTCATCGTCGTCTCCGACCACGGGATGCCGGCCAACGCCAGGGCCGTCTCGCTGGTGAACCTCTTCAAGGAGCGCGGGTGGGTGGCCCTGACCGACGACGGCAAGGGGGTGGACTGGAGCCGCAGCAAGGTCTTCTTCTCCCAGAACCACCTGTGGGTGAACCTGGCGGGCCGCGACGAGGGCGGAGTGGTGCCACCCGGGGAATACGAGGCGCTACGTCGCGAGGTGGTCGAGACCATGCGCGGCCTGACCGACCCGGAGAACGGCCGCCACGTCTTCTCATTCGTCCTGCCGCGCGAGGATGCGCCGATGGTCGGGCTTTGGGGCGACTACATCGGCGACGTGGTCTATTGCTACGAGGGCGGCTATCGCTGGTCGGGGCCGGAGGTGTTGGCCATGAGCGAGGAGCGAGTGGTCTTCCCGTGCAGGGGCGGCAACCACGGCCCGATGGTGCCCACCTACGAGACCGAAACCACGTCGGTGATGGGCATACTGGTCGCTGGCGGGGCGGGGTTCCGCCCAGGGGTGGCCGTGCCGAGGCTCGAGCAATTCAAGTTCTGCACGACGGACGTTGCGCCCACGGCCGCGCACCTTCTCGGCCTCGACCCTCCGGCCCAGAGCGAGGGGCGAGTGCTCCACGAGTTGCTCGAGGGGTTCGCCGCCGAGCGGCCGGAGCGGCGGCTGGTGCCGACGGCGCGGCGAATCGTCCACCGGCCGACCAGGAGGCCGCGACCGATCCGACTCCAGGGCGACGTGACCGACGAGGTCTAGAAGTCCAGGCGGATGACCTCGTAGGGGGCGAGTTGGAGCTCGAGGACGCCGCCTGAGGCCGTGATCACCTCCGGGCTCGCTGCCCGGAAGACCTCGGGCGCGCGCGAAGCCTGGCGGATGTTTCCCTCGTTGAGCCGCACGAGGGAGGCCATCGGCGGGATGTTCTCGAGGCGGAGCGACTGGTCGAGGTCGGTGAGGTTGGCGCCCAGAAGGCGCGTCTTCCCTCGTTTCTGCACCGCCAGCACCGCCACCGAGAGCGGGTCTTCGAAGGCGACGGGCACGACCTCCCCTCGGGCGAACTCTCCCAGGTCGGCCAGGACGTGGTAAACAGGGAAGACGGTCGCGGGCTTCGAGGGGAACCTGTCGGGCAGTGGGCACCCTCGCGCGGTCTCCATCACCCCGAGCCAGCCGGTGGTCTCGAAGTAGGTGGCGCTGTGGGCGCCGCTGGCGGCCAACGCCGCCACGCTGGCAACCGTCCAGGCCGCACAAAACAGGGTCGCCTGCCG
>CAYYCI010000027.1:0-12923 GCA_964470215.1 uncultured Planctomycetota bacterium | reverse complement strand
CACTACGTGTTGAAGATCGTCGAGGGGCGCCTCGTCCGCCAGAAGGTCGAGTTGGGCCTGCGGACCGACCTGAGCCTGGAGATCGCCGCCGGCCTGACTGAAGCCGACCTGATAGTGGTCAGGCCCGACACCACGATGGAGCCGGGCACCGCGGTCGAACCCTTCCGATGAGAGGTGAGCGTCGTCGTTGCTGCGAGGAGGTTCGCGGTCAGCGTGTTTTGACAGCGCGCGCCCCATTGCGCTAATATGATGCTGCAAGAGGCGAGGTGGGTTCAATGGGAATCGACCCTAACCTTCTGGCGATTCTGGCTTGCCCGGTCTGCCGCGCGCCGCTGCGCGAGGAGAACGACCGACTGGTCTGCACTGCTACGGGTGTGAAGTATCCGGTCGAGGACGGCATCCCGGTGTTGTTGGCCGACCGCGCAGAGCCATCTCACCCGCCGGTGGGCGAACAGGGGGCCGACGGCCCACAGGAAGGCGCGCAAGGGTCGTGATCGCAATCGTCTCGGATATCCACAGCAACCTCGCCGCGCTGACGGCTGTCCTCGAGGACATTCGCTCGCGGGGAATCCAGCGGGTGATCTGCCTGGGCGACCTGGTCGGCTATGGCCCCCAGCCGCGCGAGTGTGTGGAGGCCGCCCGCGACTTCGCTCTGACCATCATGGGGAACCACGACGAGGCCATCTTCCAGAGCCGGAAGACCGAGGAGTTCAACGTCCGCGCCGAGATGGCCATAGACTGGACCCGCGACCAACTCTCGCGCGAGGGGAGCGAGGCCGAGATCGCCGAGCGGTTCCGATTCCTCCGCGACCTCCCGCTGCGCCAGGAGATGACGGTGGACGGGGTGCCGCTGCTGCTTGTCCACGGCTCTCCGCGGCGTCCCCTCCGCGAGTACATCTTCCCCCGCGACATCCACAACCACGGCAAACTCGAGGCCATCTTCGAACTTTGCCCCAACCTCTGCTTCGTCGGCCATTCCCACGTCCCCGGCGTCTACACCCAGGACCTGACCTACATCCACCCCAACGACCTCGGACCCGTGCCCATCTACCACTTCGAGGAAGGCCAGAAGGTCATCCTCAACGTCGGTTCGGTCGGGCAGCCGCGCGACGGCGACCCGCGAGCCTGTTACCTGACCCTGACCGACGAGGCCGACGCGGTGGTCTTCCGGCGGGTGGACTACGACGTTGCGAAGACCCGCGACCTCATCCGCCGCAGCCCCGGCCTGGACAACTCCCTCGGCGACCGTCTGTTGGAAGGACGCTGATGGGTTCCTCCTACACCATCGAGGGCGCTCGCCGCGACCTTCTCCTCTACGGGCGCAAGATCGCCGAGAGGATGCTGGTGGTCGGCCAGGGCGGCAACACCAGCGCCAGGGCCGGCCAGACCATCGTCGTCAAGGCCTCCGGCTGCGCCTTCGAGGACTGCTCCCAGGACGACTACATCCCCATAGACCTGGCCACCGGCGAGGTGGTCGGCTCGAGCAAGAAACCGACCTGCGAAATCCACATGCACCTGGCCTGTTACCTCAAGCGACCCGACATCAACGCCGTCATCCACACCCACCCACCCATAGCCACGGGGCTGGCCTCGGCGGGGCAGACCGTTCCTCCGATCTACCCCGACCTGATCGCGCTCGTGGGAGCGGAAATCCCGCTCCTCCCCTACATTGTTCCTGCCGGCAAGGCGCTGGCGAACGCGGTGGCCGAGGTCATCGGCGACCACAACGCCGTCCTGCTCGGCAACCACGGACTCCTCACGGTGGGGGCAAACGTCCGCGAGGCATACTTCCGCAACCTCCTGGTCGAGGAGGCGGCAAAGACGTTCCTGGCCGCCAGAGCCGCTGGAACACCTTACGTCCTCTCCCCGGAAGAGGTCGAAGAGGTCTATAACCTCGAGGCCGAGGACTACCGCCGCGCGCTACTGCGCGGTGAACTCGCCTGAACCCCCGGAAGCCAATGGACGATCTCGACGAACTGGAACCCGAAGCACAAAGCGACAGCCGTCGCGCCTTCATCACCATGGTCGTCCTTCTGGGGTTCATGGTCATCTGGGCGACGGTCCTCGGAACGCGCTCGACCTCACGGCGCAAGCCGCCCCCCAAGCCCTCCTCGGCAGAAAAACCGACCGCCGAAAAGCCACGACAACTCCAGCCAGCCACAAAGGCAAAACCCGCGACCAGCGCGAAGCCAACCACGGCCACCGGGCCGCCAAAGCCAGCAACATCCTCGAAGCCCACCCCGACCGTCGCGCCTGCGATTCCGCCAGAGCCGGAGGGCGAGCCGCGCGAGATCACCAGGCGAACCCCACTCTTCACCGCGACCTTCAGCGAACAGGACGGCGCTCTGAGCCGTCTCGTCCTCCTCGACTATTTCGCCAGCCCGCCCGCGAAGAGGGCCGCGCAGAAGTTGCTGAAGCACAATCCCCAGGCCGACCTGACCCCCTACGGCCTCGAGTTGCTCGGCCAGGAGGGAACCCAGCCCTCGCTCGTGCTCCTGCGCGAGGGCGGAAGGCTGACCCCGACAGGCTACACCCCCGCTACCCCCCTCACACGCCGTCGCTACGAACTAGTCGAGGAGAAGGACAATCGCCTCGTCTTCCGTAGTTACATCCCCGAACTCGGCGTCGAGGTCACCAAGACCTTCATCTTGCCCACAAAGGACGACAAACTCCGTCGCCACCTGGCAATGGAGGTGGAGTTCAGGAACCTGCGCGACGCGCCGGTCAAGGTCCCCGGCTACCTTGCGCGCGGGCCTGGTGGGCTGAGCGCCGAACTTTCCCCCGCGTCGTGGAAGGCCGGGCGCAAGGCCCCCGGCGTCGCCGAGCACCAGGCCGCCTCGAAACTCCTCTATGCCGTCGTCGCCACCCAGGGCCAGGGCGAGAACGTCAACGCACCCCTGAAATCCTGTAGCCGCATCGAGTCCCTCGAACGCGGAAGCAAGGACGAGCCTGGTGAACCATACGAACGCCGCGGGGTCGTCCTCTGGGCTGGACTGGAGACGAACTACTTCGCCTCACTCCTCGACCCCCTCAACGACCAGAGCGAGGAGATGAAAGTCCTCAGCGGCGGCGCCCGATGCTACGCGGTTTACCAGGATGCCAGGACCGCCGTTTACGGCCTGAGCGCGAACGTGGCGGTGGACGCCTTCACCCTCGGCCCGAAGGGCGACGCCGAGGGGCGCGACAAGGTGGTCCACCGCTTCCGCCTCTACGCCGGCCCGAAGACCCACGACGAACTCGCCGCCTACGCGGCCGACTACGAATACGCCATCGAGCGCCACTGGTACGACCCCCTCAGCAACCTGATGGTCTGGATACTCCACGGCGCCTATGCCGTCTCGTTCAACTACGGAATCGCCATCATCATCCTGACGATAATCGTCCGCCTCGCCCTCCACCCCCTCTCCCGAAAGAGCCAGACCTCGATGGCCAAGATGCAAAAACTCCAGCCGATGGTCAAAGAGGTCCAGGAGAAATACAAGCACGACAAGAAGCGCCAGCACGAAGAGATGATGAAGCTCTACCGCACCTATGGGGTGAACCCCTTCGGCGGATGCCTGCCGATGCTGCTCCAGTTGCCGGTCTTCATCGGTCTTTTCAACGCCCTGCGCAAGAGCATCGAGTTGCGCCACGCGCGGTTCATCCCCTGGTGGATCGAGGACCTCTCCCAGCCCGACGCCTTCCTGGGCGTGGTGAACCTCCTGCCGATAATCAGCGCCGTGGTCATGATGCTCCAGCAGCGGATGATGCCGAAATCGGGCGACCCGCAGCAACAACAGACCCAGAAGATGATGGGCTACATGATGCCGATCTTCCTGGGCTTCATCTTCTACAGCATGCCCTCGGGCCTGAACGTCTATTTCATCGCCTCGATGGGCATCGGGTTCCTCGAGCAGAAGTTGATCCGCCGCCAACTCGACAAGCTCGGCGACCTCAAGCCTGTCCGCTCCCCATCGCGCTCCCCGACCAAAACCAGGAAGCCGCCGAAGAGCCGCACGCCCCGCCGCCGAGCCTTCTGAGGCCGGCACGATGGAAATCGCCGCCGACACCATCGCCGCCATCTCGACCCCGGCGGGAGTCTCTCCCGCGGGCATCGTCCGCCTCAGCGGGCCGGACGCCTTTCCCATCCTCGAGCGATTGGTCGAGGAGCCGCGCGAGCCATTGGCCACGGCACGCGCCTACTCCGCCCGTCAGGTCACCCTGCGCCTTCGGCCCGGAGGGCCGCCGGTGCCCGCCACACTCTACCTGATGCGCGCCCCGCGTTCCTACACGCGCGAGGACGTGGCGGAGGTCCACACCCTCGGTTCCCCGCCGCTGCTCTCGATGATCCTCGATGCCCTGGTGGCCGGTGGTGCGCGGCTGGCCGCCCCCGGCGAGTTCACGCGCAGGGCCTTCCTCAATGGCAGGCTCGACCTCTCCCAGGCCGAGGCCGTCCTGGCGCTCATCGAGGCCCGCAACGCCGAGGAACTGCGCGCGGCCAGCCGCGCTCTGGCCGGCGAACGCTCGCGCCGCACCCGCAGGCTCCACGCCGACCTGGTCGAACTCCGCGCACTCGTCGAGGCCGCAATTGATTTCTCACAGGAGGACATCGAGCTGATAAGCGAACCGGACCTCCTGGCGCGGCTCGATACCCTCGTCGCGACTGTCAACGCGGAGTTGCGCAAGACCGACTCCGGCGCGCTCCCCGCCGAGGGGGTCCGGGTGGCGCTCTGTGGCCTCCCCAACGTCGGCAAGTCCAGCCTCTTCAATGCCCTCCTGGCCCAGGAGCGGGCGATCGTCACCCCCATCCCGGGAACGACCCGCGACGCGGTTGCTGAGCCCCTGACTATGAAGGGCTTGCCCTTCCGCCTCTGCGACACCGCCGGGATCGCCTCGGCCGGCACTTTGCGCGAGGGGCCCGATGGCGAGGCGGTCGCCAGGTCGCTGGGGCTGATCGCCGGCACCGACATCGCGCTCGTCGTCCTCGACGCCAGTCGGCCTCTCAGCGAGAGGGAGCGGACGCTCTGGGCCGAGATCGCTGCGCCCCACAAGGTTCTCGTGGTCAACAAAGCCGACCTCCCAGAGGCGCTCTCCCGCCCGGAAGCCGAGGCATTGGCCGCGGGCGCCCCCGTGGTCTGGACTTCGGCAGTCACGGGGAAGGGCCTGGCCGCTCTGGCGGAGACCCTCGTCGAACTGGTCAGAGGCGGGGCGGTTCAGCGCCCGCCCTCCGACCTCACCTGGAACGCGCGCCACCTGGCGGCCCTGCGCCAGGCCCGGGCCGCCCTGCGGCGGGCCATCCGCGCCGTGCGCAGCGGCGTCGGCTGGGAGTTCGTGGCAGCCGACCTGCGCGAGGCCCACAACGCCGTCGGCACCATCACCGGCCAGACCACCTCCGAGGACATCCTCGACGTCATCTTCGCCCAGTTCTGCATCGGCAAGTGAGCCGGGAGCCGCGCCCCCCATCGTTGCAATCTCGCACACGGCCGCTACAATGCACCTCGACCCCCGACCCTCGGTGGGCGGAGAGGCAATGGCCATGAACAAGCGGACCTTCCTCGGCTCGCAGGCGGCTGGCGTCGCAGGACTTGCCAAGCGAGGAGCGCTTGCTTCGGCCTGAAACTGAAGAGCTGGCCCGCATTCCGGGGCGCGAACGTCTCGCTCGCCCTTTAGCGTAGGCTGGAAGGAGACGGCGTTTTCAACAAGGTTCAGGAGGAACGATGGACATCCCGGTTTCTCTCGCCCTGGCGCTCGCCATCGGGGTAAGCGATCAACCCCAGGTGGTCGAGAACCTGGAGATTGCAAAGGTCTGGTCGGGCCATCCGGTCGGCTTCTACCTCTTGACCGTCGGAGACCACCAGTATGTGGCCTACTACGACGCCGAGCGCCGGATGACGGTTGCCGCCCGCAGCGGCGGCTCCCCCCAGTGGACCTACCAGGTGTTGCCCTCGCGGGTTGGCTGGGATAGCCACAACGGGATCGTCATGGCCGCCGACGCGAACGGCTGTCTTCACCTCTCGGGCAATATGCACTGCGCGCCGCTGGTCTATTTCCGCACTCGCCGTCCCCACGACATCTCGACCTTCGAGCGCGTCCCCTCGATGGTCCCGGGGCGGCCGGAGCGTCGGGTTACCTATCCGCGGTTCCTAAAGGGGCCGAACGGCGAGCTCATCTTCTCCTACCGCGATGGCGGCAGCGGCAACGGCCGCAGGCTCTTCAACGTCTATGACCCCCAGAGCCGCACCTGGAAGCCGCTCTTCGAGAAGCCACTCCTCGATGGCATCGGGAAGATGAACGCCTATCCCAGCGGGCCCTCACGCGGGCCGCGCGGGTGGTTCCACCTGGTGTGGATGTGGCGCGACACGCCCGACTGCCAGACCAACCACGACATCTCCTACGCCCGAAGCCGCGACCTCGTCCACTGGGAGACCGCCGCAGGCAAGCCCCTCTCTCCGCCCATCACGCCGGAGAACAAGGACGTGGTCGTCGACCCCGTGCCCTCGCGCAAGGGGCTTATCAACATGGGCTTCGGCGTGACTTTCGATCATCGCCGCCGCCCGATCATCCATTACCACAAGTACGACGCCAGGGGCAACAGCCAGCTCTACCTCGCACGATGGGAAGACGGACGCTGGGTGATACGCCAGGTGAGCAACTGGGACGTCCGCTGGGAATTCGGCGGCGGTGGCTCGGTGCCGTGTCTGGTGCGCGGGGGAGCCGTGTGGGTCGGGCCGGACGGCCTCCTGTGGCATTCCTGGCGCCACTTCAAGTTCGGCAGCGGCATCTGGAAACTCGACCCAGAGACCCTCCGCCGGGTCGGCGAGGTGGCCCCCGACGAAATGCCCAGGAGAGCGCCGCGGCCGCTGGCGAAGCCGGAAATCGACTTTCCCGGCATCCAGGTCCGCTGGTGCGGCGACGGCGGCCAGGCGCCCCGGCCGGGCGTCCGATTCCTCCTGCGATGGGAGACACTGCCGCCGAACCGCGACCGCCCTCGAAAAGGCCCTCTCCCCCCGCCGAGCACCCTGCGGCTCATCCAACTCAGGACGAAACCGACGGGATGACCGCTACCTCACCCGGCACTGCCCCATGATGTGTTCTTCGCCCACTCGGGCCGCCGGGGCAATCTGCCGTGGCAACCTCAGGCCACAACGGGCGTTGCACTCGGGTCGAATGGATTGAGCCGGGAGGCCAGCGAATAGAGGTAGGGATAATTGACCCTCCTGTGGGCCATGTGGTCCACCCACTCACCGACCAGTGCCCGCGCCGCCCGCTCGATGTCGCCTGCGAGATGGGCGATGTCGCTGGGTGGCGGCCCGCGCAAGTCGCGCCAGTGAGCCAGTTCCTCGGTCAGGTGAAACACCGCCCACAGGCGATCGACCAAGACGCGTCGCGGCTGATCTGTGGCCAATGTTGTTGACGGGGCGGGGCGTTGGTGTATACTGGCGGCGCCCCGTTTCCCCGAAAAACGCCGAGCACCATGGATCCAGACTTCGTTCCGCAATTCGCCGGCATGCGCGTGACCGTCATGGGCCTCGGGGCCTTCGGCGGGGGGGTGGGTGTCACCAGGTTCCTGGCCACGAAGGGGGCGCGCGTCACGGTCACCGACCTCAAGGACGAGGGGGCGTTGGCGTCCTCTCTCGCACAACTCGACGGTCTGCCGATCACCCTCCATCTCGGCGGCCACCGCGAGAGCGATTTCACCGAGGCCGACATGGTGGTGGTCAACCCGGCAGTGCCCGACTCCTCGCCATTCCTCCAGGCCGCCCGGCGGGCGGGGGTGCCGCTGGAGACCGAGATAAACCTGTTCCTGAAGTTGTGTCGCGCCACCGTCGTCGGCATCACGGGCAGCAACGGCAAGAGCACCGTGGCCTCTCTGACCGCCCACTTGCTGGAAGCCGGTGAGCGGCGGGTGTGGTTGGGCGGGAACATAGGCCGCTCGCTGCTCGAGGACCTCGACGAGATCGGGGGCGAGGATGTGGTGGTTCTCGAACTCTCCAGTTTCCAGCTCGAGCGCCTCGAGGCGACGGGTCTGAGCCCGGGGGTGGCGATTGTCCTGAACCTCACGCCCAACCACCTCGACCGCCACGGCACCCTTGCGGCCTATGCCGCGGCCAAGAAGCCCATCCTCTCGAACCAGGAGCCGGGCGACATCGCTCTCCTGAACGCCGATTGCCCTGTCGTCTCCGGCTGGGGGCACGTCGGGGCGGGGCGGAAGGTCTTCTTCACCACCCGAAGCCCCCTCGACGAGGGGGCCTGGCTCGACGGGGACGCGGCTGTGTTCCGCCTCGACGGCCGGACCCTTGAACTCTTCCGCCTCGGCGATCTATCATTGCGTGGGGAACACAACCGCGGCAACGCCCTTGCCGCGGCCGCCGCGGCGATGCTCTGCGGCTTGAGGCCCGAGGCGATTCCCGGGCGCTTGGCCATCTTCCGTCCGCTCGAACACCGCCTGGAACCTGTCCGGGAACTCGATGGTGTGTCGTACTACAACGACTCGAAGGCCACCACCCCGGAGGCCGCGGCTGCGGCGCTCCGGGCCTTCGAGGAGCCGGTCGTGTTGATCGCCGGGGGCTACGACAAGGGCGTCTCGTTCGCGCCGTTGGCGGAGGCGGCTGCGGGGCGGCTGCGCGCGGCGGTGGTCATCGGCCAGACGGCGGCCGCGGTGGCCGAGGCGCTCGGCGAAGGGGGTTGCGAGCGGGTCGAGTTCGCCGACGACCTGGCAGGCGCGGTGGTGGCGGCGCGCAGGCTCGCCTGGCCTGGCGATGTGGTCCTCCTCGCTCCCGCCTGCGCGAGTTACGACATGTTCGCCAACTACGAGGAGCGCGGCCGGCTGTTCAAGCGCCTGGTCGAGGAGTTGCGCTAGTGGTGAGGGTGAAGATTTGCGGGATCACTCGGCCCGAGGACGCGGTGGCGGCAGCGGATGCCGGCGCCGATGCCATCGGCTTGCTCTTCTACGCGAAGAGTCGCCGCTGTGTCTCGCCCGAGCAGGCCGCGGCCATCCTGGCCGAACTCCCCCCGTTCGTCACCCCCGTCGCGCTCTTCGTCAACGAGGCCGTCGAGACGATAAAGAGCATCTGCGACGAACTGGGGGTGCGGACGGTCCAACTCCACGGGGACGAGCCGCCGGCGGTCGCCCGCCAACTGGCGCCTCTGACGGTCGTCAAGGCATTCCGGGTCGGCTCGGCGGCCGACCTGGCGGCGATAGAGGGCTATCCCGCGGCGGGTTACCTGTTGGACGCCCGGGTGGAAGGCTCCTACGGGGGGACCGGGGAGAGTTTCGATTGGGCTCTGGCGGCCCGGGCTCGCCGCTACGGGCGGATCATCGTCGCCGGGGGGC
This sequence comes from uncultured Planctomycetota bacterium, assembly GCA_964470215.1. Lineage (GTDB taxonomy): Bacteria > Planctomycetota > PUPC01 > DSUN01 > DSUN01 > CAYYCI01. The sequence goes on along the minus strand of CAYYCI010000027.1, from coordinate 3,610 downwards.
TGACGCCGGAGAACGTGGTGGAGGCCGTCCGGGTGGCTCGGCCCTTCGGGGTTGATGCCTCGAGCGGGGTGGAGAGCGCCCCGGGGGTGAAGGACAAGGCGAAGGTGGCCGCGTTCGTCGCCGCGGCGCGGGGGGCGTGAGGTCAGGCGAACTCCTCGGCCACCTCGACGGCCAACTCACACCACTCCCAGATGCGCCTCGGCTCGTTCCGACACGTGCTCACGTCCTTCATTATCACTTCGACGACACATCCCCGGGTCTTCTCGAGGGCGTCGCGCAGCTGGGCCCTGGCGACTTCGGGCTGCCAATGTTCGGAAGCCAGCACGGCGGGGTTGGGCTTGTGGGAGAAGATGTAGTCGGTTCCTATCTCCTCGGCTGCCTCTGCCACGTCCACCCATGGGCTCATCGAGATGCGCCGCAGGCGCGGGATGGTGCGCAGGAGGTGGATTTTGTTGTGTAGGGGTTCGCAACAGCCGTAGCAATTGAGGCCAAACCGTTCGAGCCAGCGCTTTTCGTATTGGAGGCAGAACTCATCGTGCATGGCGGGGGAGACGTCGGAGAAGATTTGCCCCGTGGATGTTCCCCATTGGTCTATGGGCCTGGCGTGGGAGCCGTCGTAGTCGGGCTGGGGGAGTTCGTCGGTGATCCCCAGGCCGCCCGAGCCGACACGATGATTCCCATTGCTGACCGAAAGGAGGCCGAGCCTCTCGTACTGGTCGAGCATCCCGAGGAGGGCATCCATCATGCGCGAGATGCCGCGATGGACGAACTGCGGGCGGACGTACATGTCGGTGTAGAGTTCAGTGATCCCCCACCAGCAGACCAGAATATCCCACGGCGCGCACCATAGGTGGACAAGCCCCCTTTTCTGGACCGGGAGGACGCCGTCGAAGAGTTCGCAGGCCATCTGGTAGTTTCGCTCGGTGGCGTCCCAGTCGGGGGTGATGGTCGGGGTTTGGATTTTTTCGATGTCGGACTCGGTGCGGATCACCGGCTCATAGTCTTTTGCCCCGAAGGCCTCGGTCGGCGCTACCGCGTGTTGCTTGAGCCCGAAGCCGCTGTTGTGGAAGACGTAGGGCGAGTAGACCACCCCGTCCACGACCATGTCGCACCGCATGTGTTCCCACAGGTAGAGGGTTCGGCGGAGGGCGGCCTCGTGTCTGCGACAGAACTCGTCGGTGCACGCCAGCGGGATGTCGGGCGCGAGTTCGCTCCAGGGCAGTTCGTTGATCCAGACCATTGGGCGGACGGGCCTCAGGGCGTTGAGGTCGCGCCACATCCTGCGCTTGGTTTCCTGGATGGGCAGCGCGGCGACCTCGGCGAGGCGTTCGGCGAGGCTGCGGACCGTCTCGACATCTTTCGGGGGGAATGCCATAGGCGGCCCTTCACTTCCTGGCTTTCTCGGCGGCCTTCTTGCCTCTCGGGGTGTTCGGCTCCTCGGCGGCGACGCGTCGGAAGAAGCGCCGCGCGTCGTCGCCGCGGCCGGCTCGCTCGAGCGCGACCGCCGCGGTCCAGGCGAGGTCCGCCACGGAGCATTCCCCCGCGGCGACCATTGCGCTCAGTTCGCCGCGCAGGTCGGGAGGGAGGTTCAGCGCCTCGAGCGCGGCGGTGCGTGTTCGCAGCGCCCGCGGCGAGCGGCAGGCGTAGCGGCCCGGGGTCAGTTGTGCGAGGGTCGCCAGTGCGCCCAACGGGTCGCCGGCCGCCAGGGTGAACTCGGCCAGGCGAAGGCGCAGGTCCTCGTCGCGCGGCGAGAGCGCGAGGGCCTCGCGGCAGGTTGCCAGAGCCTTCTCCTTCAGGCCGTGTCGGGCATAGATGTCGGCGAGGTGGCGGAGGGCAAAGGTGCGGCTGGGCTGGACCTCGAGGATGCGTCGCCAGACCGCCTCGGCCTTCTGGCGCTCTCCGAGGCGAAAGAGGCAGGCGCCCAACTCGCTGAGCCATGCCACCGAGGTGGGCTGGAGGCGGCACAACGCCTCGTAGATGGGCACCAGGCGCCGGTCGTTGCCCAGGCGCTTGTAGAGACGCGACAGCTCGATCAACACGGTCGTGTCGTCGGGTCGGATGCGGCGGGCCATCTCGTAGTGGGCGGCGGCCTCGCGCACGTGGCCCGCGGCCGCATAGAGTTCGCCGAGGACCACTGCCTGCCAGTGGCGCTCGGCGAGTTTGGCTTCCAGGTCGCGCTCGAGTTGCGCGGTCCGACAGGTCAGGGCGCAAGCCAACAGCGCGACGACGTGCATCGAAAAACCTCGGCAACGGATTCGTTGACGAGTATATTGCGCGCGGGTGGGGTGTCAAGGTCGGGCGCCACTCGCCCGCCAGGACCACGATGGTGGCTGGGCGGCTAGAAGCCGAAGCCGACGTGGAGGCCGACGGCCCTTGGGGAAGCGGACATGTTCCGCTCGCTGCACTTTGGGCAGATGCGGTTCCACGGCCCCTCGGAGAGGAATAGCCGACCGCATCCCAGACACATCCTCTTGCGGACCTCGGCTCCGCCCTTTGCGAGGATGGCGGCGGCGCGGCGCCGCGCCCGGGCCTCCGCACTGTCCCGGTTGACGATCCGGGCGCAGCGGTCCGAGCAATACTTCCGCCGACCGGGTGGGATCGGGTTGTTGCATCCGGGGCGCTGACAGGTCACGGGTGCACCTCCTTTCGCCCGCCTGGCGTCGAGGCGGGAGAAGACGCTCGACAATCTACAGGCCCTCCGTGTGTCATCGCCTTCCAACTCCTCCATCGCACTAAATGTTAGAACCGCCGCGCAACCGACTTGTCATCAGGCTGTCAACGACCTGTAAAAAAGTGTAAACGACCAACGGGCATCGAGATCGGGACCCCGGGGCCGCGCAAACGCTGTTCCCGGGGCCGCGGCACGCGACGCAATCAGCCGCGCGCCAGCCCCTCGGCCATTGACTCGGCGGGCGCGCCGCGCCATAATCTCCCTGTGATGGGGGTGTGCGATGGGGGCCGAAGAGAAACTCGGGAAGCTCCGCGAGGTCCTTCGCCAGTGGGGCTCGGTCGCCGTGGCCTTCTCCGGCGGGGTGGACAGCACGTTCCTGCTGAAGGTCGCGGCCGACGAGTTGGGCGAGAAGGCGATGGCTATCACCGCCAGGGCCGAAATCTATCCCGAGGACGAACTCGACCGCGCCTCCCAACTGGCCGTGCAACTGGGCGTCCACCACCACCTGGTGGATGTGGACCCCCTGGCGCTGGCGGAGTTCGTGGCTAATCCGCCGGAGCGCTGCTACCACTGTAAGCGGGAGGTCTTCGCCGAGATCGCGAAGAAGGCCGGCGAACTGGGCCTCGCGGTCGTGGCCGACGGCACGAACGCCGACGACCCCGGCGACTGGCGCCCAGGTGCGAAGGCGGTCGAGGAGCTGGGCGTGCGCTCCCCGCTCAGGGAGGTGGGCCTGGCCAAGGCGGAAATCCGCCAACTCTCCCGCACGATGGAGCTCCCCACCGCCGACCTGCCCTCGGCGGCCTGTCTGGCCTCGCGCTTCCCTTACTCGACCCGGATAACCAGCGAGGACCTGGCGCGAGTCCACAAGGCCGAGCAAGCGCTGCGCGCCCTGGGCTTCAGCGGCTTGCGGGTCCGCCACCACGGCTCCATCGCCAGGAT
>CAYYCI010000026.1:0-15750 GCA_964470215.1 uncultured Planctomycetota bacterium | reverse complement strand
TGCGGAGAATCTGGTCGCGCTTTTCTCTCACCAGCTTTCCTGGCGGCATGATTTCACCCCGCAATGTCGGCGGCTCGCGGCGCGCTCCAAGCCGTGGTCCCTCGCTATCATATTAGCCGATCGAAAAGGCCACGACAAGGGCCACGACCGAGAGCCGCGATTGGGACGAGCGATGGGTGGCGCCTTGGGGGTAGCCTCAACGGCGGCGCCGGCGCGCCAGAACGCCGAGGCCGAGGGCCACCAGGCCGAGAGTGGCGGGTTCGGGCACGACGTAGACCCGCGCGTCGTCGAAGACCGCCGTCACCGTGTCGCCATTGGCGCGCGGCATGCCCGAGAGCATGAAGTAGAAGTGGTCGGGGAAGTTCGAGACCACGTGGGATGCGACCTGAGCGCCATTGCAGTAGAGGGCGACCTGCGAGACGCCAGCGCCGGTGGGCATCCAGTGGATGGCCATCTCCACAGCGTCGTAGGTTCCATCGAGGTTGTCGAGGGCGCCGATGTTGTTGCCAGAGCCATAGGGGTCGTCGGTGCCGATGCCGCCGGCATCCTCGGCGTTCCACTCCCAGCCGTTCTCGCCGACGTTCTGGCCGAAGTGGATGATGTGGTGGTCGTCGCCCCAGAGCCAGATGCTCGAGCGCCAGGCCGACCCGGAACCCGAGAGGGAGACCCGCCTGACGGCCAGGATCGTCTCGAGGCTGGCGTCGAACGCCTGTGCCGAACGGACGGTCATCCCCGGCCAGTACTGGCCGCTGGCGGTGCCGCCGAGGGTGAGTTGGCCGGGGTTGGTCGTGGTGTCGGCCACTCCGCCGGCGATGGTGCCGGGGTGTCCGACGCGGGGCGATTCCAATCCATACTGGAGCACGGTCCACCTGGTGGCGTCGAGGGTGGGGGAGGAGAAGTCGTCGGAGAAGACGAGTTTGAGGGGCTTGGGGAGGCCGCTGGGGATGTCGAGCGGCGTGGCGGTGCCGTTGGCCAGTTGCTGGACCTCGCCCGCGCTGAGGGCGTGGTCCCAGATGGCCACGTCGTCGATCCTGCCCTGCCAGCGCTCGCCGGCACGGTCGCCGCCGATGTAGAACGGCAGGGCAGGCACGGTCGCCGTGGCGGTGCTAGTGGCGGTGACGAAGCCGTTGCGGTAGTAGGTGAGGGTGGGGCCGGTCTTGACGACCGCGTGGTGGACCCACTGGTTCTGTGGGATGTCGGGGTAGTCAATGTCGTTGCTGGTCCAGATGGTGGGCCGGTACTCGAACGCGCGAGGGGTGAACTTGACGAATGACTGGTTGGGGCCGCCGCCAAAGCGGTTGCCGAGGGCTACGTCGTTGTTTGCGCCTTGCTGCTGGTAGGTCCAGAAGGACCAGGTGAAGTCGGAGCCGACGGGTATGCTGGGGATGGAGCCTGCGTGGACCCAGTCGTCGGAGCCGTCGAAACTGAGGACCTGGCCGCGGGTCGCGTCGTTGACCCACGCCGGGCCGCTGCCCACGGCCGAGCCGTTGTAGAGGGTCCCCGTGATGCCCCAGGGCATGGCGTTGTGTGCTGTCGTGCCCGAGGTGGCATCAAGGGGCCAGTAGCCGATCAGGTCGGCGTGTGTGGTGGGTGCCAGTAACAGGCATGCCGCGGCTGCCAAGACCGCCGCCCACAAGGCCCTGCGTTCCATCGTGCTCCTCCAGTCCTCTCGGTTAGTTGTTCGTTTCTCGGACGCTCAGTTTTTGTGGCGCCTCCTGCGGGCGAGCGCGAGGAGACCCAGGATGCTGAGGCCCAGGGTCGAAGGCTCAGGGGTGTAGGCCAACAGGGACACGGAGTCGATGTGTGCCCCTGCGCCGCCCCCGCCGATGCTCTGGAACGAGAGCGTGATGTCCTCGCCGGGAATGATCGGCAAGCCGGTGGCGCTGTGCGGCGTCCAAGCATCGCCAGGGCCGGTCACCGAGTCGCTGAGGATCGTGCCCGAGCCGGTGCCAGTCAGCCAATACTTGACGCCGCTGCCGCCGCGGGGCCACATCTCGAAACTGAAGTCCGCAAACACACACTCGGGCGGCACGGTGACGACTTGCGAGACGACCTCCCAATCGTTATCCACGGTTATCTCGCAATGCTGGCCCGTCGGCAACCCGTCGGCACCGATTGCGGGGGAGTCAGCGAACCCTTCAGGGAAGATCTCCATCCAACAAGCGCCCCAGGCGCAATAGTTGGTCGTCCACCCGGCCACCGCCGACTGGTCGCCAACCCAGTATCCCGTGGGAGGCGGCTCGAACTCGCCATTCTCAATCAATTCGACTGGCATCCCGAACGCCAGAGGTAGGCCGACCAGGGCCGCGACCAAGAGGAGTTTCATTACCCGCATGGCCGTTTCCCTTTCTTGATTGGCGGGCGTTGCGAATTGCATATGCAAACGCCGTGCCGAAAAGCAGGGCGCCACGCCGCTTCGTCTTGCAATTCCCAACCACTTTGCCCGCAATGCCTTACACTGCACTCGAGCCACCTCTGCCGCTGCCCGCGCGCCTCTGCGCCAAGCCCGGTGTTGACGTTCCACAACGCGGCCCTCTGGCCGGGCGGCTGTTTTTTCGCCTATATTACGCAAAATATACACTTATGGCATGTTGACATTTCGCAACGCCATGTTGACGCTCGGCAACATCACGAGGAGCCTTTGAGACGCTCGGCAATTCATTCAGTCGAAGAGGACGCACCCTCGCCGCGCCTCGACTCAACAGTTGCCGCCGGCCATGTAGCCCACCCGCAGGGCCGGGGCGAGAATCTTCGAGAGCGTGCTGATACCGTCGCGGAAGTCAGCCGCGAACGATGCCATCATCCTGCCGATGGGCGCAGGAGAGGCCGAGGCCTCGCCGTACGAGGAAAGCGGCACACCGTCCGTTGATCCCCCTTCATTTCGCAGGCGAGATTATAGCACACGATTCTCCCAGATGGGATTGTCGAGCCGCTCGTCTTGCCCGCGCCAGCGGGCCACGGAACGAGGGAGCTGGTAAGGTGAGGTGCTCCTGGGAGCACGGGCAATGCGGCTGGGTAATCGGATTCTAACAAGCCGCGACGTTGTGTTTCGGGCGCAAGTGTGGAGGGAAAAAGCGTTTGACAGGTGGCAGGCCGGGGGATAGAATGTTGGCGGACACAGGAGGATGGCAATGCCTCGTGGAGCCGATTACCGCCGAATGGAGACCCAGGCCCTCGGCCTACGGTTGCTTAGCCTGGTCGGTGGTGTCGGTGCGCCCCGAGGGTCGTAGGGCTGTCCCGCGAAGATGAATCGAACAAAAGCCCCGAGGCCCAGGCGGCCACGGGGCTTTTCCTTTTTGGGAGCACGACGATGGAAGACAAGGTTGTGATCTTCGACACAACTCTCCGCGATGGCGAGCAATCCCCGGGCGCGAGCCTCAACACCGCCGAGAAACTCGAGGTGGCACGCGCCCTGGCGAAACTCAACGTGGATGTCGTCGAGGCCGGCTTCCCAATCGCTTCCCCCGGCGACTTCGAGGCCGTCAGTCTGGTCGCCAGGGAGCTCGAGGGGGTGACCGTCGCGGGACTGGCCCGGGCGCTCGAGAAGGACATCACCCGCGCCTACGAGGCGGTCAAGGAGGCGGAACGCCCGAGAATCCACGTCTTCCTCGCTACGTCCAGAATCCATATGGAGCACAAGCTCAAAAAGGCCAAGGAGGAAATCCTCCGCCTGGCGGTCGAGGGCGTGCGCCTGGCCAGAAATCTGGTCGAGGACGTGGAGTTCTCGCCCGAGGACGCCTCGCGGACCGAGCCCGACTTCCTCTGCCAGGTGGTCGAGGCGGTCATTGACGCAGGCGCAACGACCGTCAACATCCCCGACACCGTCGGCTACGCCCAGCCGGAGCAGTTCGGCGAACTGATCGCCACGCTGCGCAACCGCGTGCCTAATATTGACAAAGCCATCATCAGCGTCCACTGCCACAACGACCTCGGCCTGGCGGTGGCGAACTCCCTGGCGGCAGTGAAGGCCGGGGCACGACAGGTCGAGTGCACCATCAACGGCCTCGGCGAAAGGGCCGGAAACGCCGCCCTCGAAGAGGTCGTCATGAACCTCGAGGTTCGCCGCGACTATTTCGGGGTCGCCACCCGCGTGGACACCCGCCGCCTGGTCCCCACCAGCAAACTCGTCGCCAGCCTCACAGGCATCTTCGTCCAGCGCAACAAGGCAATCGTCGGGGCCAACGCCTTCGCACACGAGGCCGGAATCCATCAACACGGCGTCCTCGCCCACAGCGCCTGCTACGAGATAATGCGACCCGAGGATGTCGGCCTCCCCAAGAGCGACATCGTCATCGGCAAACACTCCGGCCACCACGCCATCGGCCAGCGAGCCGCCGAACTCGGTTACCAACTCTCCGAGGACCAACTGCGCAAGGTCGTCGAGGAGGTCAAGACCCTCGCCGACAAGAAGAAACACATCTACGACGACGACATCCGAATGATAATCGAGGGACTGACCGCGGCCTCCCCGGGGCTCTTCCGCCTCGTGGGCTTCCACACCACCAGTGGCATGGGCGTAGTCCCCACCGCCACCGTCGTCCTCCAGCGCGACGACGAGGAACCGGTCCAGGACGCCGCCACGGGCGACGGCCCCGTGGACGCCATCTACAAGACCATAGACAGGATCACCGGGCTGAGCGGGAGCCTCGTGGACTACCAGATTCGCGCGGTCACCAGCGGCAAGGACGCGCTCGGCGAGGTCTCCCTGGTCGTTGACTGCGACGGGATGGAGGTGACCGGCCGGGCGGCCTCGACCGACATCCTCGAGGCCAGCGCCAAGGCATACCTCTCGGCCATCAACAAGTTCGCCGCACTCCGAAACTTCAGGAACCGCGACGCGGACCAAACCACATGAGCAACAACACCCTCCTTTGTGTTTCGGTGGCAGTGGGCACCGTCGAGGAAGCCCGCGAAACGTTGCACGCGCCAACCCGCGCGTTCGACGTGGCCGAGCTTCGCCTCGACTTCACCAGCGAGCCGAGCCTACGGCAGCTCCTCGACGGACGCCCCTGTCCCGTCATCGTCACCAATCGGCCCGCGCGCGAAGGCGGCCACTGGACGGGCGACGAACGCCAGCGCCTGGCACTGCTCGAGGAAGCCGACCGCCTCGGCGCCGACTTCGTGGACGTCGAACTCGACGCCAGGCCAAACTTCCGTCGCCAAGGCCGCGCCCGCCTGATCGTCTCTTACCACAACTTCCAGCGCACCCCGCCCGACATCGCCCGGATCGCCCGCCGCATCGAGGCCACCGACGCCGACATCGTCAAGGTCGCCACGATGGCCAACTCCCTGACCGACAACCTCACCATCCTCGAGGTCCTCAGGTCGGCGCGAAAACCAACCATCGCCCTCACCATGGGCGAACACGGCCACGTCAGCCGCGTCCTCGGGCCAAAGTTCGGCGCCTTCCTCGTCTATGCCTCGACGGGCGAGGGACGCCAGCTCGCACCGGGACAAGTGCCCATCGCCCAGATGCTCTCGCTCTACCGCTTCCGCCAGATCGGCCCCGACACCCGCGTTTACGGCGTCATCGCCAATCCCGTGGCACACTCGATGAGCCCGGCCATCCACAACGCCGCCTTCGCCCACTGCGGGGTGGACGCCGTTTACTTGCCCTTCCGGGTGGATGACCCCGCCGACTTCATCCCGCCCTTCCGCAGCATTCCGGTCAGCGGCTACAGCGTCACCATCCCCCACAAGCAGGCCGTCATCCCCCTCCTTGACGAAATCCAGCCGCTGGCGCGGAAGATCGGAGCGGTGAACACCATCGCCGAACGCGACGGGCGGCTCTATGGCTCGAACACCGATTGGTCGGCGGCTCTTCGCGCCGTCGAGAGCGCCCTGGCGCCGGGCGAGGGTATCGAGGGTCGTCGGGTCCTGATGCTCGGGGCCGGGGGAGCGGCCAGGGCGATAGCCTTCGGCCTCGCCGAGCGGGGCTGCCGCCTCGTGGTCGCCAACCGCACGGTGAGCCGCGCCGAGCGCCTGGCCGCCGAACTCGGCTGCGAATTCGTCCCCCTCGACCAGGCCCCAGCCGTCCCCTACGACGTCCTCGTCAACGCCACCTCCGTCGGCATGCACCCCGACGTTGACCCCACCCCCATGCCCCGCGAGGGCCTGCGACCAGGCACCATCGTCTTCGACAGCGTTTACAACCCAATCGAGACCCGGTTGCTGCGCGAGGCCCGCCAGGCCGGTTGCAAGGTCGTCAACGGCCTGGAGATGTTCGTAAATCAGGCCGTCGAGCAATTCGAACTGTGGACCGGGCAGTCGGCTCCGCGGGAAGTCATGCGCTCGGTGGTCGAAGAGCGCCTGGCGCAGTAAGTGCACCTCCCCGCGGTCATCGGCCAGGAGCTCTCGTCGCGACAGCGTTCCAATCTTTGCTTCCTCCCTCGAGGCCGGCGGGATCAGCGTTCGCCCAGACACAGGAGGCGGCCGTCGGCGAGGGAGACGTAGAGGCGCCCGTTGGCCGCCGCCACGCCGTCCCAGCTAGGCGGGGCGGGCAGGCGGCGGTCCGAGAGCCTCTTGCCCGTCTCTGCGGAGACGGCCCAGAGGAGGCCCCCCATTCTGCCCTCGTAGGCCTTCGCGAGGTCGTCCTTGGGAAATGCCACCGGCGTGCCCGCGACGAAGACCACGTCGCCCGCCAACGCCAGGGCCTTCCCGGCGAGCGGCATGCGCGTGGCCCAACGTTGCTTCGCGACGCTTCGGACCATCAGTTTGCGCGGCGGCTTTTTCTTCCCCCTTTTCTCCAGGATGGTCTTGCGTGCCGGCGAGTAGATGCCAGCGAAAAGGGTGTAGCCGCCGGCGCGCGGGTCGAAGGGGTTGATCCTGGCCGGGGTGTAACCCCGCACCTCGTAGAATTGTTCTCCATCGAGCGCGAGGATGTCGCCATGAGCAGCCTGGCGGCCAGCGGTGATGTCGTAGCGGATCGTCGTGTCAATGGTCCAGAACGTCCGGTGATGTGGGATGGACTCGAGGAAGCCGGGAGACGGGATCAGGTGGGGCGGGCGGGGGTCGGTGGGCTTGAGAGGCGTCAGATCGGGCTTGAACGGCTGGTGTCGGAGATAAAGCAGTTTGCCATCGGTGAGGAAAATGTCGGCCTTGAAGCCGTCAATCCCGGCGCCCGAGGAAATCCTGCTCGTGATTATCGGGAAACCCTGCTCGTCGTACGGCCCGTACATGTGGCGCTGATAGACCACGCGCCCGGTCCGCGGGTCGAGGCCGTAGAGGAAAATCCCGCCATCGAGGAACGAGTCGCGGCCCGCCGCGAAGTAGGCCACGCCGTCCTTGATCAGGACACTGCCACACACCGGCCACGCCGACTCGAACTGCTCGTAGGCGCAGATGACCCGGTCGGGCAGGGCTCGGAAGCGCCAGGCAAGTTCGCCATCCGAAGCGCGCAGGCAATACACCCACCCATCCCGCGAACCGAACAAGACGAGGCCCTGGTGATACGTAGGCGGCGAATCCACGCGGGCGCCAGTGGTATAGCGCCAGAGCAGATGCCCTGTGGCGGCATCGAAAGCGCAGACGGCATGGGCGTCGACGTCGGCCACGAAGGCCCTGCCTGTTGCAATCACCGCCGCGCTGGCGCGGGTCGTCACTTTCGCCTCCCATAGCGGCTCGAGCACAGCATGCACCTTCGCCTTTGTCACGCCGCTTCGACCCGGGTCGTGGCGATAGGTCGGCCAGTCGTCGGGGCGCGCCTCCCGGTCCTTCGCACCCGCTGCCTCGGAGAATGCCGGGCCTTTTTCGAGTTGGAGCCTCGTCTCCACCGGAATCGGCTGGCCGGACGACTTGAGCCCCGGCTCGGGCGCCAGCGCGTTCATCGCGTTCAGCATCACCCAGTTGCAGCACGAGCACGCGGGCGGCCCCACGTAGAGCAGCCCATTGCAAGGCAGGTGGCCGATGCCACAGGTGCTGCGAACCCACGGGTTGGGGAACTCCCCGGGAGCCTCGAGCCCGACGAAGTCGCTCCCCCCGGTCTTGGTGTTGATGTAGTAGCGCTCGGTGATGCGGTTCCGATAGCAGCGGTCGTGGCCCATCGGGCCGGTCATCCTCTGTTTCAGTGTCTTGACGATCTTGCCGGTCAGCGGGTCGTGGCCATCGAAGTAATTGGACCAGACCACCCCGGCCGCGATGAAGAGGTCCGGGGGCTTGTGGTGGTTGAGGACGGCCTTGCCTTTCCAGAGCAACTTTCCATCCTCGAGCGAGAAGGCGCGGACAGACCCGGAGTCGGCCAGGTAGGCGGCTTTCTCGGAAAGGACGAGGGAGGGTTCCACGCCGCCTATCCCGATGCGGTCTCTTAGCGTGATCGGGGCGGGCACCCGCCATCGCTGGCGGCCGGAGCGGCGGTCGAGACAGACCAGTTCCCTGGCGGTCGCAAAGACGACGGCCTCGCCCTTGACGCCCAGGGTGGCTCCCTCGTAGCCGGCGGTCTCGCCGCCTGATTTACGCCAGAGCGTCCTGCCCGATTTGGCCTCGATGGCCGCGATCGCGCTCTCGGGGTTGGCCTTCACCGGAATCTCGGGGCCGTAGAGCGCGCGTGGGAACTGGCTCGTGCCGAGCGCACTGCCCTTCAGGCCCTCGGTGTCCGTCGGGTCGCCCGCCACGACATAAAGCACACCGCGGTCGTAAACGAACTCGGTCGTCCGCCTCGTTCCCTCATAGGTTTTGAGCACTTCGCCCGTGGCTGCGTCAAGCGCGGTCACCGGGGCAGTGAAACCCGGAGTGCAATAGACCACGTCCCCGATGGCGGCCAGCCGCCTCTGGAGTTGGACGGGGGTGAGTTTGGTGCGGATGTTCACCGGGTGCCAGTCGGGGAAGGGCCGCCGCCAGAGGACGATCCCATTGAAAGCGTCGCGTGCGACCAGCGCGAATTTCCCAGGAAGCGCGGGATGCTCGGCGGTCGCCCGGTCCTCGATCGTGAACAGCCGGCCCCGCGAGGAGACCATGCTGGTTATCGAGGGCATGGACATGTGGGACCGCATCCACTCCGGCTCGGCGATCCACTGGTAGTGCCGCGGCGGCCCGACCACGCGGTCGCGGGCAACGGCGTTGTTGTCGGCGTCGTGGAAATGCTGTTGCCACTCGTCAATGTCGGATGGCCAGGGCTTGACGCTCCTGGTCCATTGCCCGTCGCGTTTGACCAGAGCGACGCCGCGTGGCGCCAGCACCCGCATCACCTCCCCCATCCCCGCGCCGCCGAGCTCCTCGACGACCACGAGATTGATCAGGTTGTCCACGTAGGGCAGGCGCTTGCCGGACCAGCGCTCGGCTGACACCCGGCCGTAGAGCCCCAGCGCCTGGATGCACTTGCGCGCGGCCTGGACGTTTGCCTCGGAAGTGTCGAGGCCCTGGACGAGGAAGCGGGGGTCGGTCCCGAGGGCGGCGGTCAGGCGGCCGTCCCCGCAGCCGAGATGGACGATCGCCCCGCCCTTCAGCCCGGCGAGCGCCAGGACCTCTTGCGCGAGACGCCTCGGGCCGGCCTGCTCGGCCGCTCCCGCAGCCTGGGCGAAACACGCGACGGCAAACAGGACTCTGGTCAATCGTGCAGGCGGCGAAACTCGTCCCATCGTCGCATCTCCCTGGTTACACATCATTCAGCGCTGGCACATCTATCCGGAAGTCCGGAGTAGGACCGCGGTGTGGCGCGCCGGGCTTTGGCACGCTTTTTGCACCGAAATGCATTTGCCAGGCGAGAAGGAAAAGAATGCCTTCACTGGCTGGCGACTCCGATCGATGCCCGGGAGTGCTGCGCGTACACGGACTTGCGTTTCCTCCACAAGGCATTCTTTTCCTTCTCGCCTGCATTGGAAACCCACGGTGCAGAAAAGCGTGCCAAAACCCACCCGCTCCAGGCTCTCTCGAGGCCGGCCAAGTGGTTCCTCCAGAGTCACAGCCAGGCCACTCGCATCACCTCTCGAGCGCGCCGTACCCTAGACGTATCCGAATTCCCAGCCCTTGCGCGGGGTGCGCTTCAGGAGGGCGTTTGCCCGGTCGCTGTTGGTGAACCTGCCCTGGCGGAAGTCGTAGGTGAGCTTCTCGCGGACGAGCGTGGCGACATTGCCGACGAGCATGATCTCGGTCAGACGTGCGGAGTAGTCGAAGTCGGCCGACGAGCGGCCGCCCGTGCGAATGGCCTCGAGGAAGTCGGCCTCGTGGCCCTTCGAGCGCGGCAACACCCGCTTCGGCCTGCCCACCTCCTTCATGAAACTCTCGGGGAACAGGCGCGTGCCGTTCATCCACCAGCCCGAGACGGCCATGCCCTTCGTGCCGTAGTAGGCGCTGGGGTGCTTGGCCGCGGCCTTCACACGCTCCGGGTCAACCGTCGGCGGCATCGGCCTGGCGTTGTAGTCGTTGTAGATGCCTGAACTCCACCGCATGATACACGGCACCATGTTGCCGCGCTTCGGGAACTTCCAGGTCACGCGCACCTCGTGGGGCCAATTGGTGCCGTTGGTCTCCTCGCCCTCGCACTCCACCTCGCAGGTGTCGGCCTCGTAGAGCCTGAGCGCCCAGACCGCCCCGTCGGCGTTGTGGCAGAACCAGTCGCCCAGCAGCCCCGTGCCGTAGTCAATCCATCCGCGCCAGGCCACGGGCACGATCCCCGTGCGATACTCGCGCTCCTTGACCGGTCCTTGCCACAGATTCCAGTCGAGGCCCTTGGGCACCGGGGCCGGCTTGCCGGGGCTCCGCGAGCCGTAGTCCATGCGCTTGTAGGGCGGTCGGACGTGGGCCTCGGTCACATCCCCGAGGCTGCCCTGCCAGATCCACTCACACAACAGGCGGATGTGTTCGCCCGAGTGGCCCTGGTTGCCCATCTGGGTGGGCACGTTCTTGGCCTTGGCCACCTCGCGGAGTTTGCGCGCCTCGTAGATGTCGTGGCACAGTGGCTTCTCGCAGTAGACGGCGAGCCCATTCTCGAGCGCGCGGATGGTGGCGGGGAAGTGGTTGTGGTCAGGAGTGGCAATCCACGCGGCGTCGGCGTTCTTCACCCCGTCGAAGAGTTTGCGGTAGTCCTTGTAAATCTTCGCGTCGGGGAACTTGCCCTTGATCCGCTTGATAGCCCCGCCCGCCCGGCGGTCGTCCACATCGGCCGCGGCCACGATCCGCTCGCGGGATGCCCAGTTGACCCCCTTGCCTCCCATCCCGCCGATCCCGACACACACGAAGCCGATTTTCTGGTTGGCCGCGTAGGCGCGCGCCATAGTGCCCGGGCCGACGACCAGAGACGCAGTCGCCGCCGCACCCGCGCGCAGGGCCTCCCGACGCGTGATTCGCCTCGCCATCATCCTCTCTACCTCCTCGGAGTGATAAAGGGTTTCGCCCCGGCTCTTGACTCGCCGGCAGCCGGCCTGCCAGCTCACTCTAAGCCTACCACGGGCGCCCGCCGCCAGTCAAACGCCAGGTCATGTCGCACTGGCCCGCCACCATCGCCGCCGCGCGGGCTCTCGGGGGGCTACCCCCGTGCTCAGTGCGGCCATTGCCACGCTTGACTTTCTTGCTCCGACCTGCGATCTTTCCATCATCAACTGTCCTGGCCAGCCTGGATTGCGTGAGGGGACTGAGATGAACTTGCGAGCATCGAGCGCGGCACTCCTTGTTCTGTGCCTGTCGGGAGCGGCCGCCAGGGCCGGCGGCTCTATGCCGCCCGAGGTCAAGGCCGCCGCGGATGAACTCTGGCGGCGGGGGCTATGCGTCCTGAGCAGCATCGTTCGCCCAGCCGAGCGCGCCTCCGCTGTCCCGCGCAACATCGGCCAAACCCCAGTCCTCGACGGCAGGCAGATCACCCGCCGCGGCTATTTCGCCTGCCACGCTCGCCAGGGCGACCACCTGTGGTTGGCGACCGACGCGGCGCTCTTCGAGGTCTCCCTTTCCGCATCGTCGGTCGTTCGGACCTACACGCCCGCCGACGGCCTCCCCGACGCGCCCATTGACGAACTGGTGCCCGACGGGGACCTGCTCTGGGTTGTGAGCCGAGCGGGGGCTGCGGCGCTAGATGTCCGCCGAGGGCGTTTTCTGGACTCAGCAGGCTGGCCGAAGTTTCGACTTGCGCGCGTGGCTCCTGGCCCGGGGGCCGTCTGGGTGGTCGCCGAGAACGGCACCTTCGCATTCGTCCGCAAGGGCACCAGGTGGCTTCGCCTGCCACCAGCGCCTTTCGCGGCAACGGTCGCCGCCAGGCTCGATCGGGGCATCTGGCGCCTGCGCTGGCGACCCCTGACCGAGCGCATGATCGAGAAAGTCGTCGTCGTGGGCGACAGCCTCTACGCACTCGGCATGGGAACTCTCGCGCGCCTCGATCGCCCCAGCGCGCTGGCCGGGAGGGCCGCCTGGCAGATCGTCTCGCGCGACGCCTGGGCCATCGCCCCCGATGGCCAGGACCTCTGGGTCCTGACCACAGGCGCGGTTGAACGCCACGCGCGCGGCCGCTCGGGGCGTTACACCACTGCCCAGGGCCTTCCTGCCGGAAGGCTCGAGTTCGTCGTCCCGACGCAGCGGGCCGTGTGGGTGGCCGCGAAGCCCAATGTCGCAGGCAACCCGCCAAAGGTCGAGGGTGGCGGCCTGGCGCGGTTCGACAAGGCCACCGGCAAGTGGCGGACATACGCCACCATCAACGACCTGCCTGTCCGCTACATCACCAGCCTGTCGAGGGCCAGCGATGGCTCGTTGCTCGTCGCTTCGCAGGTCTATGACCGGCTGGTCACCCTGTCGGCTCATCCAGGAATGATGCACGTTCGCCGGCAAGTGCCGAACGTCACGGGCCTCGCGGTTCATCGCTATCTGGCGACGCAGGACGCCTGGGAGAGCGTCCTGTTGCCGCTGCCCCGTGGCCAGGAGCGCTACGTCCTGGGCCAGAGGGGGACGTGGCGGAAGGGTTGGGCGGCGCCGCGGGCAATCGTGGCCGCCGACGCCACCCCGCGGGCCATCTGCTGCATCTACCAGATGTTCCCCCAGGGCTTCTACGGCGGCTACTTCCACTCCGTGGGCCTGCTCGCCCGCCGGGCCGATGGAAGGTGGCGAGCCGCCTACGAGGATGTCGGCCCCCGGGTCGGCCTGGCCGGCGAGCAGCCGGCGGTGATGCTCGTCTCGGAGTCCCATGGCAAGCGGATCGTCTACGCCGAGGGCCAGCCGCGGGCGATTGACCTGTGGGCCGGCGAGCGGGGCTTCTGGGTGCTCACCGAGCGGGCGCTCGCCCGTTCGGACCCCGAGGCGCGGCACTGGCAGGCGGTGGCCGCGACGCGTTCGCGCTTCTACTGGGAGCCGACGGCCGCCTGCGCCGACGCCAAAGCACTGTGGCTGGGCTGCGACGCGGGGGTCGTCACCCGCCTCGAGAAGGCCACGCTGCGCTGCGAGCCGGTTGCTTGCCTGGTGAACCGCCGGGTGGAGGCTATGGCGCTCGATGGGCGCAGGCGCTTGTGGGTGCGCACCGCTCCGGGCAAGTCGGTCCTGCCATCGGACCTCCGCGGCCTGCCGCGCGTCCAGACGCGCCGGCTGGCGGTCTTCGACGGCAAGACCTGGCGCGAGGCCCGGGCCGGCGAAAAGTTCCCCCAGCCGCCCGCCCCGACCCGGCGGTGGTTCCTCAAGGGCAACGTTCTCTACTCGAGAGAGGCTCGGACTGGGCGCGAACGCCCGGTGGCCTTTCTCCGAGGCGTGTTCAAGCCGGCGGTGCTCTGCCAGGATGGCCAGACGCTGTGGTTGAGGGCTTACGAGGCGTTGATCAGGCTCAAGGTTGGGGAGGCTGCTCGGTGAGCGAGAGAGTGCGAGCCGCCTTCCTGCTTCTCGTGGCGATGGTCGTGGGCGGGCTGGTCATGGCCATCGAGGTGCTGGGCACGCGGCTGGTCGGCACGCTCTACGGGACGAGCCTCTACGTGTGGGGTGCCCTCATCTCGGTGACCCTCGTCGCACTGGCTTGCGGGTATTTCGTCGGCGGCGTCCTGGCCGACTGGCGGCCCAGGGCCTGGGTGCTTTACCTGTTGCTGGGTCTGGGCGGGGCTGCGACAATTGCCTCGCCCCATCTGCGCGGGCTGATGTTGCCGCTCTATCGGGCGCTGGGCCTCCGGTGGGGCGCCCTGGCGAGCGCGGCAGCGTTCTTCTTCGTCCCGCTCTTCCTGCTCGGGATGACCGGCCCGTTCGTCATAAGGCTTCTCTCGCGGCGGGTCGAGCGCAGCGGCATGACCGCGGGCATGGTCTATGCCCTCTCGACGGTCGGAAGCGTTGTGGGCACTCTGGCGGTCTCTTTTTACCTCGTCCCTCTCCTCGGCACGCCGCTGGCCCTACGGCTCGTTGGGGCGATTGTGGTTTTCGTGTGTGGGGTTGGCCTTGCGCTCGAGCGCGGGGCCGCGTGGTGCCTCGTGGCCCTCGCGGCTGCGGGCGCCTTCATCGGCGGGCGGCAGGCGAAGGACGAACGCCTCGAGCTGACCGACGCCCACGGCAACCCCTTCGCGATCGTTTATCGGGACGAGAGCGCCTACGGGCGCCTGGTCGTCCTTGAGACAGCCGACTCCCGGATGCTCCTGGCCGACGGCATCCTCCAGACGGGCGTGCCGTGGGGACACTACGAACTGGAGAAGGCACGGCTCCTGGTCGAGCAGGGCTACTACCTGGAGTTGCTCCCATACCTGGTCGAGGAGCCTGCGGACAAGCGGGCGTTGGTGATCGGGCTGGCTGGCGGCCTCCTGCCGCAATTGCTCGAGGTCCACGGCATCGAGACGCTCGCTGTGGAACTCGACCCTGAGATGGTCGAGGTGGCGAGGCGGTTCTTCGGCTACAAGGGCCGCGCGGTGGTCTGCGACGGGCGGCGGTTCGTCGAGGATTGCTCGGAGAAGTTCGACTTCATTGTGCTCGACGCTTATTCGGGCGACGTGTTGCCTTTTCACCTGGTGACGCGGGAGATGTTCGAGGCGGTGGCCCGACGACTGAAGCCTGGTGGGGTCGTGGCCATGAACCTGATAGCCGACCCGGACGGCGAGGCGGCGGCCTCAGTGTTCAAGACCCTCCAGGCGGTCTTTCCAGCGGTGTGGGGCTACCGCTCACGCGACGACCATGATGTCCAGCCGATGTTCTATTTCGCGTCGTCGCGGGAGCCGGCGGTCTCGCGTCGCTGGATGCTCGATTTCCCGCCTGAGGAAGGGGTGGCAAAGTTGCCCTACGACCTTCGTCGCCGTCGTTTTCGCCCACGCGAGCGGGCTGGTCGAGTCCTGACAGATGCCCGTAATGCGGTTGACCTGGCCCGCGCCCCGGAAGCGCTGGCCTGGCGGGAGCGGACGATCGAGGAACTCGGGCTCGACATCCTCAAGTACTGAGCGCGCTCGCAAGCACGCCGGCTGGGGTGTAGGCGGGGCGTCTCGCCCCGCGTCGGAGGCGTTTTCACCACAGAGACACAGAGGACACAGAGCGGGGAGCAGAGAATGCGTCGGCCACGGGGAGACCGTGGCCGACGCCCCTCGCCCCCCATTGCGAGCAGGCGCTCGCAATAGGGGAGCGTTGTCCGGCAGCGAGACGTGGGATGGCGGGCGGGGTTGCCTCCGGGATAGTCGCTATCCGCGATTGTCCGAGTTCGCCCATAACTACTGTCTCCCCCGCGCTCATGTTCACGCACTTGCGGCTTCGGGACAAGAGACCACAGGCTCGAACGCCTGAGGACCAGGAAGGAAACCCATGGTGGTCTTGAAGGAGGCCGGGGATGTGGGCTTTGCCACGCTTTTGTGCACCGTGGCTTCCTGATGCAGGCGAGAAGGGAAAGAATGCTTT
>CAYYCI010000025.1:0-15792 GCA_964470215.1 uncultured Planctomycetota bacterium | reverse complement strand
GAAGCACAGGCTGGAAAGCCTGTGCCACCTACACCTTGTCCACAATGTCCACCCCGTCCACCATGTCCGTAGCCAAGCACGAGGCCCGTCACCTGCTCATCTTCTGGTTGGTTGACTCGCCGCGCGCGCTTCTGATATCCTGAGGGTTGAAGAGTTTGGAGGAGCGTGTGTGGCCGAGAGAATGACGCGTCGGAGTTTCCTGGTCGGCACGGCGGTGGTGGCCGGTGGCGCGTTCGGGCTGGGGATGTGGCGCCGCCACCGCAGCGAGCACCGCCCCCTCAAGACCCGCAAGCCCCACGAACTGGCCCTGGGTCGAGGCGAGGTCGTCGTGGCGAAGGGCGACGACCCTGCCGATAACGTCCGCAGGGCAATGGCCGCCGCCGGCGGCATCGAGAAACTCGTCTCCCCGGGCGACAACGTGGTCATCAAGCCGAACATGGCCTGGGACCTGCCGCCCGAACTTGGCGCGAACGCCAACCCGCGAACCGTCGCGGCCCTCGTGGAGTTGTGTCGTGGGGCAGGCGCGCGCGTCCTGGTTTTCGACCGCACGATGTCGCGCGACCCCACCGGCCCCTACAAGACGAGCGGGATCGCCGACGCGGTGGCCGAGGCCGGGGGCATCGTGCATTTCGCGGACGAGAGCCGCTTCCACGAGGCGGAGATTCCCGATGCCTTCGCCCTCGAACGCTGGAGTTTCTACGAGAAGGTGCTCTTCGCCGACGAGGTGGACGTTCTGATCAACGTTCCCTGCGCCAAGACCCACAGCACCTCGGGCCTGACGCTCGGGCTGAAGAACGTCTTCGGGATGGTGGGGGGCGAGCGTGGCCATCTCCATCAGCAAATCCACAAGAAAATCCCGGACCTGAACCGGGTCGTGAAGGTTGACCTGACGGTGCTCGATGCCACGCGGGTGATGTTCCGCCACGGCCCGAATAGTCCGAGGCGTTCCGACGTGGCCGACGACCCGGAGCGCGCCGAGCGTATCGTCGTGGGCACGGACCCCGTGGCGGTGGATGCCTATGGTGCCACGCTCTTCGAGGGCTCGTCGCGCAAGCGTGCCGAGGAGGGCTTCATCGCGTTTGCCGCCGAGGCCGGCCTCGGCCAGGCCACTTTCAAGGTCAGGGAAGCGTGAGGGGCGACCGCTGTGGGCGGGGCCTCCGTGTCCCGCGTTGATGACGCACAGGGCGCGCCCGTAGAGGGCTCCTCGCTCCAGGAGGGTTGAGTTGACGCGATTGAGGCGCATCGTCCAGTTCGTCACCTTTTGCTTTTTCCTCGTTCTGCTGCTGCAAGGTGGGCGGATTGCAGCCCGGCCCGTGGCCGAGTGGCTGCCGCCAGAGGCCCTCCTGCGTCTCAGCCCGTTCGCGGCCCTGACGACGATGCTCGGCGGCGGCGCGTTCATCGCTCGCTACGCCCCGGCGCTCGTTCTGCTGGTCCTGGCGGTTCTTTTCGGGCGTTTTTTCTGTGGGTGGGTCTGCCCGCTTGGCAGCACGCTCGACACGACCGATCTGGCCCTGGCCCGCGCCCGCAAGGGCGCCTCGTTCGCTCTCTACGACGGGCGCCGGCTGAAGTACTACCTTCTGGCCTTCCTGGTCGTTGGCTCGGCGGTGGGGGTGAGCGTGGCGGGATGGTTCGACCCGCTTTCGCTCTTCGTGCGCAGTTTCAGCCTGGTCGTCGTGCCCTACCTGACGTGGCTGGCCGCTGGTTTCGGCCAACTCTTCCAGAGTCTTCCGACTGGTCGTCTTGGGGACTGGTGGATGCGAGGGACTCACACCGTGTTGGCCGACAGCGCCGCCCCGACCTACCACCAACACGTCCTCTTCGCCTTCCTGCTCGTGGCCTTGCTCGGGCTGGGGCTGCGCTATCGGCGGTATTGGTGTCGCAACCTCTGCCCGCTGGGCGCGCTCCTCGGCCTGGTCTCGATCTGGAACCTGCTCCGAAGGTCGGTGAGCGAGAAGTGTGTGTCCTGCGGCAAGTGCGTTCGTATCTGCCCGATGGGCTGCATCGGCGAAGACGGCAAGACCACCCGGAACGGCGAGTGCATCCTGTGTCTGAGATGCCAATCGGTCTGTCCCGTGGATGCCATCCGTTTCGCTCGAAAGCAGCCGACGGAACAAAGCGTGGAGGTTGACCTTTCGAAGCGTGGGTTCCTGGCCACGATGGGGGCGACGGCGGTCGCCGTGCCGCTCCTGGGCATAAACGTGCCTCGACATCGGACGAAACAACGCCTGACCCTGTTGCGCCCGCCGGGGGCGAGGCCCGAGGACGAGTTCCTGGCCAGGTGCGTCCGATGTGGCGAGTGTATGAGGGTGTGTCCGACGAAGGGCCTACAGCCGGTGGGTCTCCAGGCTGGGTTGGAGGGGCTGTGGACACCCCACCTCGTGCCCCGGCTCGGCTACTGCGTCTATTCGTGCACGCTCTGCGGCGAGGTGTGTCCCTCGCAGGCGATCCGAGAACTGACCGAGGACGAGAAACATCGCCTGTCGCTTGGGAAGGCGAAGTTCAACCGCAGCCGCTGCATCCCCTGGCGCGGCTACGCCCGCTTCCGCGAGGGGCTCACGGAGTGGGAGGACTGCAACTGTGGAACCTGCGAAGAGGCATGCCCGGTGCCAGGCAAGGCCATCCGCTACAACCGATTCGTCGGCAAGGTCGGCGAGAAGGAAATCTTCATAGACCGCCCCTACGTGGTCGAGGAACTATGTGTCGGCTGCGGGTTCTGCGAGAACGTCTGCCCTGTCCCGGGAGAGGCCGCGATCAGGGTCGAGGGGCCGGCTGGGGTGGCGCGGATAGCCGAGGAGGCCGCGGCGCCGGCCGCCGGGGTGGTTTTCCCGGCCGCGATCGGGGGGTGGGAACTTCGGGGCAAGGCCGCGACCTACGTCGGGCCGAACGGCCTTTTCGAGTACATTGACGGAGCCGGGGAGCCGTATCTGACCTACGACTTCAAGCAGGTCACCGCCGCGACCTACAAGCAGGGCGAGATGGAACTCCAGGTGGACCTGTGGCTCTTCGCCAGCCCGCCGGAGGCCTTCGGGGCGTTCAGCCGGGATTCGTCCCTCGTTGCGGCTTCCTCGGAGAGCCTCGGCCATCGGGCCGCCAGCGCCGAGGGCGAACTGTGGGTCTGGCACGGCTCACACTACCTCCACATCACCAGCCTCGGCAGTAAGGCGGCCACGAGGGCCCAGATGCTCGAGGTCGCGCGCGCACTGGTGGCCAGGTTGCCGGAGGAGAAACCCGATTTGCCGGCGATCGTCGGTCGGTTGCCGAAGGCCGGCCGTCTCGAGACGAGCGTCCACTACTTCCACGACCCGCTGGCCGCGCCGGAGAGCGTCGAGCCGAGGTTCGTGGGGCCGGAGGGCCTCGGGGTCGGGCGGGATGCTCCGGCAGCATTCGCGCGCTACGGCCACGAGGGGAAGACGGCTTGTTCGATTCTTGTGGCCTCGTATCCCGACGAGGCGAAGGCCAAGGCGGCCGCGAGCCGCTGCGAGAGTCTCCTGGCCGACAAGCCAGTCGTCGCCGAGCGCGCGGGGACGAAAGTCCATCGCATCGAACCGAATGCCCACGCCGCGATGGTGGCTCGTGGGGTCTTCGTGGGACTGGTCCTCGACGCCTCGATGCCGGAAGGGGCCGCCGAGGCGGTCGAGGAGCTCGCATCGTCGCTGAAGTGAATAGCAGGAGAGAAGACGGGCCATGGCAAAGCGTCGCAAGCGCCAAGTCGGATTCGCAACGAAATGTGTGAGGGCCGGAGACCCGCGGGACCAATGGGGCTCGGTCTCTCCGCCAATCTACCAGACCTCGACGTTCGCCTCGGCGAACGTCCGCGAGCAACTCGAGGTGATCGAGGGCAAACGCGTCGGCCACTGCTACACCCGCTACAGCAACCCCACGGTCCGCGCCCTCGAGGAGAAGATGGCCGAACTCGAGGGGGGCGAGGACGCCGCGGCCTTCGCAACCGGTATGGCCGCCGTCAGCGGATGCGTTCTCGCCTGCGTGGAACAGGGCGACCGCGTGGTCGTCCAGCGCGACGTCTATGGCGGCACCTTCGAGCTCTTCCACCGCATCCTACCGAGGATGGGGGTCGAGGTGGCCACGGTGGATGCGACGAACCTGGCCGAGGTCGAGGCGGCCAGCCGGGGAGCGAAATTGATCTACGTCGAAAGCCCCGCCAACCCCCTCATTCGGGTCATTGACCTGGCGGGGATAGCACGAATCGGCCGAAAGGTCGGCGCCATCACCATGTGTGATTCCACCTTCGCCAGCCCGGTGAACTGCCGCCCGAGGGAGTTCGGCATTGACGTCGTCATCCACTCGGCGACGAAGTACCTTGGCGGCCACGCCGACCTGATGGCCGGGGTGGCGGTCGGCTCGCGGGAGTTTTGCGAGAGGCTCGACGACATGCTCCGCATCCTCGGCGGGGTGCTCGACCCCTTCGCCGCCTGGCTCGTGATTCGCGGCACCAAGAGCCTCGAGCCCCGGATGCGAGTCCACAACGCCAATGCTATGGCGTGTGCGGAGTTCCTTGCGCGGCATCCGCGCGTCCGAGTGGTTCACTACCCCGGCCTGGCCGACCACCCTCAACACGCCCTGGCCCGCCGCCAGATGAGCGGGTTCGGCGGCGTGCTCAGTTTCGAGTTGGAGGGCACGACCCGTCAGGCAGCGGCGGTGGTGAACCGCTTGCGGGTGTTCCGTGTGGCGCCGTCGTTGGGTGCGGTGGAGTCGCTGGCCCTCCTCCCCGCCGCGACCACCCACGCCAAACTGACGCCCGAGGAGCGACGCGAGGCGGGGATAGGCGACACACTGATTCGACTGGCTTGTGGGATAGAGTCGGCAGATGACCTCGTCGAGGACCTACGCCAGGCGCTCGAGCCCCGGCGTCGCTGAGCCGCTCCACGTCCGTCGGCTCGTTCGCAGGCGTCGCCCGCGGGGGAGGTTCGTCCGCGGGGCCATCGCCACCCTCAAGCGTCTGCCCTGGTGGACCATCTCGGTCATCTTCCACGTTCTGGTCTTGTTGATCCTCGCTGCCTGGAAGCTGCCCATAGCGAGGGTCGAGGTGGTCGGACCGATAGCGGTGGGGTTCCGCGAGCCGGAGCCGGAGCCGATGCCGCTCGATATCTCGAGCAAGATCGCGCCGGAGCCTCCGGCAATCGAGCCGAAGATCGAGCCGCCCGAGGTCAGGGAGGTCGCCGACCGCCAGGCATTCGACGAGTTGGCCAAGGAGGCCAAGGCGCGGGTGATGGCCGTCAAGGGACCTTTCGGAGCGAGGACCCCCGGGGGCCGGGCGGCCGCGGTGCGCTCGGGCGGCGCGAGCGAAGGCTCCGAGAACGCCGTGGAACTCGGCCTGGCCTGGCTCGCTCGCAATCAACTGGGCACCGGAGCCTGGCGCACCGACCGCGAGACGGCGCGATGGGCCGACCCGGGGGTCACCGGCCTGGCGACCCTCGCCTTCCTCGGCGCCGGCTACACCCACCGCAGCGGGAAGTACGCCCGAACGGTCGCCCGCGCGCTCGACTATCTCAAACGGCAACAGGACCGGGAGGGCTGCATCGCCCTGACAGTCGGGGGGAAGCGGGTCGGGGGCCACATGTACTGCCACGGAATCGCCACCCTGGCCCTCGTCGAGGCATTCGCCATGACCAAGGACGGCTCGCTGCGCGAGCCGGCCGAGCGCGCGGTGGACTTCATCTGCGCCACCCAGAATGCCACGGGCGGCTGGCGCTACTACGCCACTTCGGCCGACGCCGACTCCTCGGTCAGCGGCTGGATGGTCATGGCCCTTCGCTCGGCGTCGCTCGCGGGGCTAGTCGTGCCAGCGAAGGCGTTCGATGGCGCACGGAGGTTCTTCGACCGCGTGACCAACAAGGCCAAGGGCATAACCTATTACCGCGAGTTCGGCGACCGCACCTCGCCGGCGCTCATCGCCGTCGGGTTGCTCTGTCACCAGTACCTCCACAGCGAACCCGACGGGAGATACATCGCGGCGGCCGAGCGCCAGATTCTGGCCAACCCGCCGCGCTGGGCGACCAAGAGCGGCCTCGTGCCGCTCCACGCGATGGCGTTGGTTAGCGCGACCAACAACTTCTACTACTGGTACTACGCCAACATGGCCCTTCACCAGCGCCGCGACGAGGCCTGGGACCAGTGGCACACCCAGGTGCGCGAACTCCTCACCCAGGTCCAGGAGCGCAAGGGACGCAACGAGGGGAGTTGGCCGCCCCTCTCCTACGGCGGCAACGTCGCCGGCAGAGCCTACACGACCGCAATGGCGATCCTCACCCTGGAGGTTTACTACCGCTATGCCCCGCTATTCAGGGAAACGGTGGACAAGGTCCTCGCGGCCTACGGCGATGCGCTGGCGGCCTTCAACCACTTCGCTCGTCTCCACGAGAAAAAGGCCCCCGGAGCCGAGGCCGCTCGCGCCGCGGCCATCGAGAGGATCGAGAAGTTCCTCGAGGTCTCGAAGCCGAATGAGAAGACCACGAGCGAGACACACCGCCGTCGAGCGCAGGCCGCCAGGCTGCTCCTTCAGTTGCACCTGGCGGGTGAGGACTACGCCAGGGCGCTCGCTCTGCTGGCGCAAGTCGAGTCGCGTTTCCCGGGGGCTTTGACCGAGGGCGAGGTGCTCAGGCTCAAGGCCGACGCTCTCCGCGCCCAGGCGAAGGCGCTCGCGGCCAGCGGTCAGGCGGAGGCCGCGCGGAAGGCCGAAGCCCAGGCCGTGGAAATCTACTACCCCATGGTCGTCTCGAACCCCGGCGCCGACCCCGAACTCGAACTGTGGGTCGCCGACCGCCTGTTCAAGGCCGGGCGATGGCAGGATGCCCTGCGAATCTACGGAAGCCACGTCGAGGGCATTGACCCGCGGAAACTCGACCCCAAGAGCGAAAAGGCCCGACAACTGGCCGGCATCTACAAGCGGCTGGTCACCTGCGCGACCAACCTGCGCTACTACAAGGGCGCCTCCTACTACCTCTGGGCGCTGGAGAAGATCGCAGGCGAGACGTTCGCCACCCAACTCCAGCGCGCCGACCTCTACCGCAAGCGGAAACTCTTCGCCCAGGCCCGCCGCGTCTACAACAACATGCTCGCCCGCCTGCCGCGGTTCGGCCCTCAGTGGTGGCAGGCGCGCTACGAGGAACTCGCGGCCGCGCTCCAACAAGGCGAAAAGGACTACGTGGTCAGTTCGGTCCTCCGGCTCGAGGTGCTCCATCCCGAACTGGGCGGGCCGCGGTGGAAGCCGCGCTTCCTGGCGCTCCTGCGCGCGGCCAGGCGCTGAAGGGCGGAACGATGGGCGAGATAGCGCCGCCGAGGCCGATGAAACTCATCGTGGGGATGCTTGCTGGCCGGCCCGAGTGGTTCGAGGCGGCCGAGCGGCTCCTGGCGGCCGACTTCGGCCCAATTGACCTGCGCAGCGACCTCATCCCGTTCGACTTCACCGACTACTACACTCCCGAGATGGGGCCTGGCCTGTTTCGGAAATTCGTCACCCACGAGCCGCTCGTCTCGCCCGACCGCCTGGCGCCGATCAAGGTGAGGACCAACGACCTCGAAGCCCGCCTGGCCTCCGAACTGGGGGCCGGGGTCCCCAGGCCGGTGAACCTGGACCCGGGTCTCCTCGATGGCTCCAAATTGCTCCTGGCCTCGACGAAGAACCACGCCCACCGCATCTACCTGGCCGAAGGCATCTACGCCGAGATAACCCTGACGTATCGCAAGGGCGGCTTCGTGCCGACGCCGTGGACCTACCGCGACTACCAGACGGAGCCGTACCTGAGGTTTTTCGCCAAGGCGAGGGGACGCTACCTCGAGCAGGCGCACCACACGCGTTGATTGAGCCAAGACGCGAGGGCCGGCGCGGCGCGGGGCTATTCCTCGGCGAGGACGTCCTGGAGGACGGCGAGGACTTCTTCCATCACGACCTCGGGGCTGAGTTCCTCGAGCGGGAGGGAGCGCGCGGTGGGCTTGCGGGGCTTGCCGGGCGTGGAACGGCCAGCGACTATCTTGACCTTCTTCTTCGCCTCGTCGGGCATCACACACACGTAGGGCGGCTCGATGTCCTGGAAGAAGGTCCTGCCGTATCCGGCGGGGAAGATTCTCAGGGTGACGTTGAGGAAGAGTTCCTCGCCAGTGGCGCTCTCGGTGGCCTTTCGCTGGTCGAGGTCGCAGTCGTGGCCGTGGCGCTTGAGGAGGTCGCCGGCGTCGCGGAAAGCCGGGACGACGGTCTCGGTGCAGAGTCGGCGGAACTTCTGGCGGAACTCTACCATTTCAGGCTCTTCCCCCGTCTTGGGTGGTGGGGCCTTGGGTTTTTTCTTCGCCTCGTAGGCGCTGAGGAGGGCCTCCATTTTTTTCTTGATGTCGTCTTTCATGGCCACCTCCTGGCTCAGGCCCTGTAGGCCTGGGGGACGTATTCCGGGCATTTCTTCTCGGCGAAGACGGGCCGGAGCCGTGCGAAGCGTTGGCGTCCCCCGACGATCGGCACGCTGACCCAGTCGTCGCCTATCAACGGGCGCGCGTAGGCCACGAAGTCATCGGTCACGTCGGTACGGCTCGGCGCGATCCACTCGCGGGGGAACTTCCGCTCGGAGTTGGCGACCTTCTCCAGTTCGACCTTCTCGTAGCGGACGTTGTAGATGGGGCCGGGTTCTCGGAGGATGGTGGACATCCAGCCCGTGCCCTCGTCCTTTGCGATCACGGCGGCTTTCTTGCCGACCCTGTACGCCTCGTCGAGGTCAACGGTGGAGGCGTAGATTGCGGTGTCGCGCTGGTCGCAGCCGGGCACCTGGCCCCGCGCGGCCCCGCGCGCCTTCAGTCCGACGGAGTTGAGGTGGTTGACGACAATGCGCTCGACGGTCATCTGGCTTGCGCTGAACTGGGTGTGCCCGAAGGAGTCCTTGAGTGCGCCCACGTCGCCCACGTCCAGGCCCTCGCTGACCACGGCGACCACGTGGCCCCGCTCGCGCAGTTGGTCGTTCACCCTGTCGGCCAGTTCCTCGAGGGTGATGCCCGCCTCGGGCATGAATATCAGGAGGGATTCCTCGCGCCGCGGATCGGCGAGCCTGGCCGCGGCCGGAATGAAGCCGATCTTCCGACCCATCGCCTGGATGACCAACACGGGGTCGGACGGGGATGAGCCGCGGTTCTCCTCGATGGCGTTCTGAATGGTGAATGCCCAGTAGCGAGCGACGCTGCCGTAGCCCGGGGTGTGGTCAATGAGTTTGAACTCGCTGTCCCCGACGTCGTTGTCAATGGTCTTTGGCACACCGACGGCCACGAGGTCGAGGCCGCGCTGGCGGGCCAGGTCGCTGACCTTGTGGGCGGTGTCCATCGAGTCGTTGCCGCCGTTGTAGAAGAAGAAGCCCACGTCGTGGGCTTTGAAGACCTCGATGATCCGCTCGAAGTCCTCGCTCTGGTGTTCCTTGAGTTTATAGCGACAGGTTCCGATGGCGCCGGCGGCGGGGGTGGTGCGCAGGAGGGCGATTTCCTCCTCGTCCTGGGCCGAGAGGTCGAGGAGTTCTTCCTTCAACACGCCCTCGATGCCATGGTAGCCGGCGTAGATGGTCCCGAAGGTGTCGGGGAAAGAGCGACAGGTCTCGACAACACCCCGCAAGGAGTTGTTGATCACCGGGGACGGTCCGCCCGACTGAGCGACTACGACGTTTCTTCCGGCCACGACTCCTCCTGCGATTGCACGACTGAGGCTAGCAAGTAATGTAAGCGCGTCGGGAGCGAAACGCAAGCGCGCTTCGGCCGGTCGAGGCGGAGGCGGGCCGGAAAGCCTGCCTCCGGCGGCTATGGTTAGAGAGCAGCGAAACGCAGGAGAAAGAGATGGGGCGAGCGTGGTCACTGGCTGTCGCCGTCGGGCTTTCAGTGGCGGCCCGGTGTGGCGAGGTGCCGCTCTATCACGTCGCCGAGTTTGCGGTCCGCGGGCCGGTCTTCGGCCCGACGGACGCGCCGGCCCGCGACGTGGCGGTCAGGGCGGTCTTCCGCCACGAGGCGGGCACGCCGACGATCAAGGTGTTCGGCTTCTGGGATGGGGATGGCAAGGGGGGAGCGAAAGGAGGCGTCTTCAAGGTCCGCTTTTGCCCGACGCGGCCCGGCCGCTGGCGGCTCACTGGCCTCGAGACCAACCGCGCGGGGTTCGAGGCCCTGGGGGAGGAATTGACCTGCGTGGCCTCGAGGCACCCGGGGTTCTGGCTCCCCGACGGCCGTTGGTATCGCCGCTCGAACGGCTCCCATCCCTTCATTCTCGGCAACACCCACTACACCTTCCTCAGCCGGCGCGATGACCGCGGGCGGCTGTGTTGCGATCCTGTGCTCGACATCCGCCGAAGCGCGCGGTATTACAAGAAAGTGCGGTTCAGCCTCTTCGGCGGCCGCTACCCGGACCCCACGCTGAAGCCTTTCCTCGACGATGCCGGGCGGCCCAGCGACGACGGCCGCTTCGCCTTCCGACCCAACCCCGCCTGGTTCCTCCACAGGGTGGACCCCGTGGTGGCGGAGGGGTTCGGGCGGGACGTGGTCTGCGACCTGATCCTCTGCGGCCCGGACACGCGCCAGAGCCGCTCAACGCTGAAGTATCACCCGAGGCCGTGGCTGCGTTATGTCGCCGCTCGCTATGGTGCGTATCCGAACGTGTGGTTCTGCCTGGCGAACGAGTGGGACATCAAGAACCCGCGCTACACTGCCGAGGAGATACGCCGGGCAGGGGCCTATCTGCGCTCGTCGCTGGCCTATCCCGTGCCCATCTCGGTCCACGGCAGCCCCAGGCGCTGGCGGCCAGCACTGAACGGCCCCTGGCACGACCACGTGATTGTCCAATACAAGGTCAAGCGCCTCCCCCAGGCGGCCGACGCAGTGGTCGAGAGTTTCGCACCGGGGGGAAAGAAGCCGGTGGTCAACGACGAAAACGGCTATCAGGGCAAAGGCGACGGGTTCGCCCTGGGCGATGTGGTCGAGGGGTGCCTGGGGACTTTCCTCGGCGGCGGTTATCCCACCACGGGCGAGAAGTTCGCGAGCAAGAAGGGTCAGTACTTCTGGGGCGGCTTCGACCCCGAGAGACATTCCGCGACGAAACACCTCGCGTTCCTGCGTCGCTACCTGGAGTCCAACGTTGCCTTCTGGCGGCTGGCGCCGGCCCCGCTGCGCCGCTCTCCCCTCGAGAACTGCCCTGAGCAATTCCGTCTCCTGGCTAACAAGGGGAGGGAGTACGTCCTCGGCTCGAACGCCAGAGCCGAGGACCTCGTCTTTCGGCCCCGCGGCGGACGCTGGCGGGTGGTTCAAGCCGACCTGATGGCGATGAGGGTCCAGGTGCTGGCCGAGGACGTCTCCGGGCCTTTTCGCTTCTCCACCCCGGCCTCCCGGGCCGTCATAACCCATTTCAAGAGGCGGGCAAACTGACCGGCGGCCGACAGCAGGTCACGGGGGATTGGCGCGAACGCAATGACAGTGAGGTTTGCCGCGCGGCACCCATGCACTCGGACCACGGCGATGGCATCTATCAATAATAAGCCACAGACGATGGCACGCGGGGGCGGGACGGGCTCTGGCGGGAAATGCCAGTGTCGTCGCCCCTGCGCCAATCGCCTACGGCCTGGGGTCGCGCCCCGTGAAGAGCGCCATTCGCAGTGCCCGCTCTGCTCTGGCAAGCCCTCCGAAGGGTTGTGCCAGCGGAAGGGTGATTGACACGGCGTGTGGGAGTTGGTTATGGTGGCCGCAGACGAAACGGGCCTCCTCGCTCGAAAGGAGAAGTGCCATGAGCGGCCGCACGGCTTGGAGCGTGGTCGCGAGTCTTGCGATGGCGTGGGGGGTGGCCGCGCCAGGGGCTGCTCCGCCCGAATGGGCCAAGCGCGACATCAAGGTTGGCATCATTGGGACGGATACGTCCCACGTCCCCGCCTTCACGCGGATTCTCCATCGCCATCCGGAGTGGCGCGTTCGGGTGGTGGCCGCCTTCCCAGGCGGCAGCCCCGACCTGCCCGCCAGTTGGAATCGGGTGAAGAAGTACGCCGAGGTGCTCAGGAAGCAGTTCGGGGTGGAGATCGTCGAGAGCATCGAGGCGCTCTGTGCGAAAGTGGACGGAGTGATGATCGAGAGCGTGGATGGCCGGCCCCACCTGGCCCAGGCGCGGCCCGTTTTCGCCGCCAGGAAGCCGATGTTCATTGATAAGCCATTCACGGCAAGCCTGGCCGACGCGCGCGAGACCGTCCGCCTGTCGCGCGAGACGGGGGTGCCGTTCTTCAGTTCGTCGTGCGTGCGGTTCCAGCCGGAGGTGGCGAAGTTCAGGACGAACCCCGGGGTGGGGAAGTTGCTGAAGGCCCAGGGCAGTTCGCCAATGCACATCGAGCCCCATCATCCCGACCTCTTCTGGTACGGCATCCACGGGGTCGAGGCACTCTACACGGTGATGGGCCGCGGGTGCGTGGCCGTGAGCCGCAAGACGGCGACCTTCCGCTACAAGACCACCGTCAGGCGCAAGGTGGGGGGGAAGGAGGTCGTCGAGCAGGTCGAGAAGGAAGGCAAGGCCGACATCACGACCGGCCGCTGGGCCGATGGGCGCATCGGGGTCTTCCGAGGGGTCGTCAGCGGCCCGTATCTGCCACTGGTGAAGGTCTGGGGGACGGAAGGCGAGGCCGAGAGCAAGGGCGGCTATAACTACGAGGGACTCGTCGAGGCGATCGCCAGATTCTTCCAGACGGGCAAGCCGCCGATCGACCCAATGGAGACCCTCGAGATCATCGAGTTCATGACCGCCGCGCAACTGAGCAAGGAGCGCGGCGGGGCCGAAGTCCGCCTGGAGGAATTGCGCAAGGAGGCCGCGCGATGAGAAGCGAAGGGATGCCCCGACGAGATTTCATCGAGAGCCTCGGCCTCGGCTCGCTCGTTGCGGCGGGGGCCGCTGAAGCACTCGCCGCGGAAGACCCGAAAAAGAAGTGGGAGCCGACGACCGACCGCAAGGTCCGAGTGGGCATCGTCGGCTACGGGGTGTGTCGTTTCGGCGCCGCGTTCGGCTTCCAGGACCATCCCAACGTCGAGATAGTGGCGGTCAGCGACCTGATCCCGGAGCGCCGCGCCGGGCTGATGAAGGCCTGCCGATGCGAGAAGAGCTACGAGTCCCTCGAGGTCCTGATCAAGGACCCGAAGATCGAGGCGGTGTTCGTGGCGACCGACGCGCCCAGCCACGCCCGCCACTGCATCGAGACCCTGAAGGCGGGCAAGCACGTGATGACGGCGGTCCCGGCCGTCTGGGGCTCGCTCGAGGACGCCGAGAGGCTCCTCGAGACGGTCCGCCAGACGGGCCTCAAGTATATGATGGCCGAGACGAGTTGCTTCCGGCCCGACTGCTACGCCATGCGCCAACTCTACCACGCCGGCGGTTTCGGCCGCCTGGTCTATTCCGAGGGCGAATACTACCACTACCGCCCGACGCCCATCGACTCGTTCAGAGGCTGGCGCATCGGCTGCCCGCCGCTGTGGTATCCCACCCACTCGACGGCATACTACATCGGGGTGACGGGCAAGCGGTTCACGTCGGTCTCGTGCGTTGGCTTCAAGGGCAACCTCCCCGCCTACCAACCCGGCGCCAATAGGTATAACAACCGCTTCACCGACGAGGTGGCGCTCTTCGAGACCAGCGAGGGCGGGGCCTCGCGCATGGGCATGTGGAAGTCGGTCTTCCGCCGAATAAGCGAGACCGGCAGGGTCTTCGGCGAAAAGGGCTGGATGGATGGAATGAACTATCGGGGGTCGCTGCGGCCCCGCCCCGACATCTCGCGCCCGCCTCTCCCACCCAGCGTCCCCGCAGGCGGCCACGGAGGCTCACACGGCAACCTCATGCACGAGTTCATCTCGGCCATCCTCGAGGACCGCGAGCCAATGATTGATATCTACGAGGCCCTCGCGATGACCGTGCCAGGGATCGTCGCCCACCAATCGGCCCTCAGGGATGGCGAGAGGCTGAAGGTCCCGCAATTCGACAGACCCAAGAAATGAGAGCGGCCAGCCCACGCTCCCTGGCAGCCGCCGATTCTGTCCCCCGGAACCCGCAACGTATTCCCACGAGTTATATGGCTAGCGGCCGGCGAGGTGCCCCGCAAGGGCGAGCTTCAGATGGCCAGAGCACGCGCGACTGCGCCTCGCGCTCGCGGCGCGAGGCCAGTGTGTGGTGAATCTCGCGCCAGTGCGCCGCGGCCCACCTCACAGGACGGACAGGTAGGCGTCGAGCTCGAACTGGCTGACGTGGGTGCGGTAGCGCTCCCACTCGAGTTTCTTGTTCTTGATGAACGACTCGAAGATGTGGTCGCCGAGCGCCTGGCGGACCAGTTCGCTTTGTTCGGTCAACTGGATCGCCTCGACGAGGCTGCCGGGAAGTTGGGCGATGCCCAGTTCCTCGCGTTCGGCCTCGGTCAGATGATAAACGTCGCGCTCGACCGGGGGCGGGAGTTCGTACTTGCCCTGGATGCCCGCCAGACCTGCGGCGAGCATCGCCGAGAAGGCCAGGTAGGGGTTGCAAGCGGGGTCGGGGCTGCGGAGTTCGGCCCTCGTTGCCTTCTCCCGCCCGGGTTTGTATGTGGGCACCCTGACCAGCGCCGAGCGATTCCGCTGCCCCCAACAGATATAGACCGGCGCCTCGTAGCCGGGGACGAGGCGCTTGTAGGAGTTGACCCACTGACAGGTCACCGCGGTGATTTCCGGCGAGTGGCGCAACAGCCCGGCGATGAAATACTTCGCGGTCTCGGAAAGGTGGTAGTCGTCGGCGGCGTCGAAGAAAGCATTCCGATCGCCCTGGAAGAGCGACTGGTGGACGTGCATCCCCGAGCCGTTCTGTCCGGCCAGCGGCTTCGGCATGAAGGTCGCGTGGATGCCCCGGCGGAGCGCCACCTCCTTGACCACGAAGCGATAGGTCATCGCGCTGTCGGCCATCGTCAGCGCGTCGGCGTAGCGCAGGTCTATCTCGTGTTGTGAGGGTGCGACCTCGTGGTGGCTAATCTCGACGGGGATCCCCATCTGCTGGAGCGTCCAGGCGCTCTCGCGCCGCAGGTCGCTCGCCACATCCTGGGGCGTCAGATCGAAGTAGCCCCCCTTGTCCATCGTCTCCGGGCGCTCGCCGGAGCGGAAGTAGAAAAACTCGAGTTCCGGCCCCACGTAGTATGTGAAGCCCATCCTGGCCGCCCGCTCGAGGTTGCGCTTGAGCGCCCAACGGGGGTCGGCCTTGTGGTGCTCGCCGTTCGGCTCTAGCACGTCGCAAAACATCCGAGCGACCTTCCCATAGGCATCGTTGTGCCAGGGCAGAATGGCGAACGTGTTCGGGTCGGGCATGGCCACCACGTCGCTCTCCTCGATTCGAGCCATGCCCTCGACCGATGAGCCGTCGAACCCGATTCCCTCCTCGAGAGCCGCCTCGAGTTCGGCCACCGAGATCGCCATGCTCTTCAGGAAGCCCAGGATGTCTGCGAACCACAGTTTGACGAACCTCACGCCCTCCCGCTCCACTGTCTCGAGCACTTGTGCCTTTGTCATCTTCGCCATGGGGCTGCCTCTCCGGGAAAACTTGCCGCCGAGACAATACCGCCCCTGCCCCCACCTGTCAAGCGCCCACGCATCTATCCCGAAGGGTGTGAGCCTCGGTTGCACGTTCGATCCCACCGTGTTGGAACGGATGCGGGCTGGGAGGTTTGAGATTGTCAACTGGGCCAGCGGGGTGGATTGCTGTGGCCGCCGCGTGGGCTTTGGCACGCTTTTTGCACCGCAACCAATTGCCAGGCGAGAAGGAAAAGAATGCCCTGGCTGGCTGCCAACCCCGACCCG
>CAYYCI010000024.1:0-16033 GCA_964470215.1 uncultured Planctomycetota bacterium | reverse complement strand
GTCCCAGATGCCGGCGAGTCGCACTACTACGCCGGCGGCCAAACGGGCGCACGGGATGTGCCCAAAGGCACACCCCCGCCTCATTCCCACGCGGGGCCGCACCGCGCCCGGTGGCCCAGACTCTGGCCTCCCCCCCGCGGGGGGACGGGAGGGGGGGTGACACGGTCCCTGTGGCCTAAGGGTGACATTTTCCCTGTGGCATGACAGGTCAAAAATTCGGCCCGGCGGAGCCCAGGGCTGGCATGTGGACTGACACGGACGAACACGGACGGACACGGGCGGGTAGGGCTCTGCGGGTAATGCACGAGGGAGTGGGGGGTTGTCGGGTTTCGGTCATGGGTTCGGGGGGTTGGGTTTTGGGGTTGGGTGCTTGCTCGGGATTTGGGATTTCGCTTTTCTCCTTGTGGCCCCGCGGGCCGGGACGGCCCGCCTACAGCCGGTCGTTGGTCGCGCTGCGGGTTCGGGGGGCGGGCACAGGGGGCTGGCTCCGCCCCCCCACACGCCCCGTCCGTGGCGGTCGGCTTGCAATTCCGGCTTGTGGGCCTATAATTGCTGGCTAAGAGCGATGCTCCGAGGGGGGCATCGTTGGCGCATGTTACCACCCGAGACGAGGCGACGAGCGGAAATGGGGAAAAAAGCCCAGAAGCCAGCGGACATCCACAAACTCCTGACCGGGCAGAAGCCCAGCGCAGAGCAACTGGTCCAGTTGCGCCGCGCCCAGGCCCTCTCTCCCAACAATCGGCGCGAACTGGAACGCCTGGTGGTCGAGTTGATGGAGAACCCAGGCCCGGACCTCACCCAGGAGGAGGCGGCGCTGGTCGTCGGGGCGGGGCTCTGGGCGCTCGGGCGCCTCGAGGAGGCCGTGGCCAGCCTGGTGAGCGCCTCGGGCCCCGACGCCGACTACATCCTCGGGCGCTGCTATCTCGAGATGGGGCACTACGAGCGGGCGGCGGAGGCCCTCGAGCGTGCCCAGAGGGGCAAGGCGGCGACCAAGCACCTGGCGGCGATCGCCCACGCGGAGGCGGTCGCGCGCGGCGGCAGGCCCGACGCTGCCCTGTCCGCCGCCAGGGCGCTGGTCCGCTCCCACCCCACCGACCCCGACGCCCGCTACGTCCTGGGCCTCTGCTACGACCTCAACGGCCGCTACGAGGATGCCGTGCAGGAGTACGAGAAGGTCCTCGAGGTGAGCCCCGGCCACGCGGCGGCCTCGTTCCGCCTGGGCTACATCCACGCGCTTCGCGGCGACCCGGAGTTGGCGCGGCAACACTACGAGGCCATCACCTACGGGACGCCGGAGTATGTCAACGCGCTGATCAACCTCGGGGTGCTCTACGAGGACCAGCGCGAGTTCGAGAAGGCGATCGAGTGTTACCGGCGGGTGTTGCGCCTGGAGCCCAACAACCAGCGTGCGCGGCTCTATCTCAAGGACGCCTATGGCTCGCTGGACATGGTCTTCGACGAGGACCGGGAACGGGAGTTGGAACGGCGCGCTCGGCTGATGAACGTGCCGCTGGACGATTTCGAGTTCTCGGTCCGAGTGCGCAATTGCCTCCAGCGGATGAACATCAACACCGTCGGCGGTCTGGTCCACATGACCGAGGAGGAACTGCTGCACTCGAAGAACTTCGGGGAGACCTCGCTCCAGGAGATAAAGGAGGTTCTGGCAGCGCGAGGGCTGCGGCTGGGCGAGGGACGCGAGGAAGCGGCGGCGGAGGCGCCGTCGGCTCCGCCCGAGGCCCCGGCCGTGGAGGTCGGGGAGGCGGACGAGGCGACCCTCGAGCGGCCCGTGGCGGACCTCGAGCTTTCGGTGCGCACCCGCATATGCATGGAGCGAGAGGGGATCAAGACCATCGGCGAACTGGTCTCGCGGAGGGCTGAGGAACTGCTGGCGATCCGGAACTTCGGTCGCACCTCCCTGGCCGAAGTGACCGAGAAGTTGGCGCGCCTGGGTCTGAGGCTGCCCCAGGCCCAGCCCGAGGAGGCCGAAGACCAATCAGAAGCCGACGAAGATGCCTGATGAGCGCGTGCTCGTCCACGCGTGCTGCGCGCCGTGTCTGTGCGCGCTCCTCGACCACTTCAGGGACCGCTCGCCCCTTTTCTTCTTCTTCAACCCCAACATTCATCCGCTTCTGGAGTTCCGGCGCAGGCTCAAGGCGGTTCAGGTGCTGGCCGACAGGCTCGGCCTGGCCCTCGAGGCCCACACCGAGTACGGCCTCTGGGAGTTCCTGGACGCGATAGGCCCGGCCCGCGAGCGTCCCGAACGTTGCTACCACTGCTACGCCATGCGGCTCGAGGCGGCCGCGGCAGCAGCGGCCCGCCACGGAATCCCCGTTTACACGACGACGCTGCTGACAAGTCCACAACAGGACCGCGAGGCGCTCTGTCGGCTCGGCCACGAGGCGGGCGAGCGCCACGGCGTGAGCTTCGAGGACACCGACCTGCGGCACCTCCACGAGCGCGGTCTCGAGGAGGCCCGCCGCCTTCAGCTCTACCGTCAACAGTATTGCGGCTGCATTTTCAGCGAGTTCGAGCGTTACCGCGACACCACCCGCCACCTCTACCGTGGCGGGCAGCAGTGGCGTTGACCCCGGAGCCACGGGATGGCGAGGCGAAGCAGGCGACTACGGCGGACCGTTGCCACGCTGGCCACAATTGCGGCCTTCGTGGGAGCCGTGTGGGGGCTTTCGTGTCGCCCGCCAGGCCCGATCACGCCTCCGCCAGCCGGCCTGACCACACCGGAAGGGCGGCCGCGGCCGGTCCGCGTCCTGCTGGCCAGGACGCGCGGCCCGGTTCGACTGGCTGTCCACGGCCCCTACTCGATCGCGGCGCGGGAGAGCCGGAGCCAGCAATTGGCCTCCGGCCCGGCCCTGCCGGCCAGCGAGGCCCGCGCCACGGACCACGCGCTGGTGGTCGGGCGGAGGCATTTCCCCGACCACGAGGTCGAGCTCTCGCCCGGGCGCGACGGCAGCATCGAGGTCAACGGCCTGCGCTACCGCGGCAAGCTGGTCTTGCGGCGCGAGGAGGGAGGCTTCCTGGCCGTCATCAACGTCGTCGGCCTCGAGGCCTATCTCTACGGGGTTCTTGGCAGCGAGGTCTATCCTGGCTGGCCGCCCGCGGCGCTCGAGGCCCAGGCCATCGTGGCCAGGACGTATGCCATGTGGCGCATGGCCCAGCGGAAGGACCAGCCCTACGACCTCGTCGCGACCTCGATGGACCAGAACTACAGGGGCACGTCCAGGGAGGACCCCCGCCTGAAGGCGGCGGTTGACCGGACGGCGGGGGTCGTGGTGCTCTACCGGATGCGGCTCTTCCGGTGCTACTACCACTCGACCTGTGGAGGCCATACCGAGGCGGTCGAGGACTTCTTCCCCGACCCGCCGCTCCTGCCGCTTTCGGGGGTTCCGTGTGGGTATTGCAAGGCCTCGCGCTACTATCGCTGGCGGCGGGAGTTCAGCGCCGAGGAACTCGCCAGGGCGCTGCGCGGGGCCGGCTACAGCGTCGGCTCTTTGAGCGAGATGGAGCCCGGGCAGCGGACCGCCTCGGG
Organism: uncultured Planctomycetota bacterium; assembly: GCA_964470215.1. Lineage (GTDB taxonomy): Bacteria > Planctomycetota > PUPC01 > DSUN01 > DSUN01 > CAYYCI01. Next base: position 12,489 of record CAYYCI010000024.1, on the reverse strand, counting down.
ACGAGTGAAGGAACTGAGGCTGAGGGTTGACGGCGGGCGCTGGATAACGATTCCCGCAGGGGACTTCCGCCTGGCGCTGGGCGGGACCAGGCTCCCCAGCACCCTGTTCAGGGTGCGACGCTCGGGGCGGGGCTTCGTCCTCGAGGGGCGCGGCTTCGGCCACGGAGTGGGCCTGTGCCAGTGGGGGGCCAGAGGAATGGCCGAGGCGGGTCGGTCCGCGGCGGAAATCCTGCGGCACTACTACCCGGGTGCCGAGGTGGTTCGGCTCTACAAGGGGCGGGACAGCGTTTGACGCAAGCGGCGTTCTTTGGTATTGATGCACGAGATGGAGCGGCCCGCGCGGGTTGGCTCTCGACGCCTCATGGGCGCGTGGACCTGCCGGCCTTCATGCCCGTCGGCACCCAGGGCGCCGTCAAGGCCCTCCTGCCCGACCGGCTGGCGGCGGCGGGGGTCCAGATGCTCCTTGGCAACGCGTATCATCTCCACCTGCGCCCTGGCTCGGACGTGGTTGCGCGCCTGGGCGGCCTCCACGCCTTCATGGGCTGGGAGCGCCCGATCCTGACCGACAGCGGGGGCTTCCAGGTCTTCTCGATGGCGGCGCTGCGGCGCGTGAGCGACGAGGCCGTGGAGTTTCAGTCCCACATTGACGGCGCGAGCGTGGTTCTGACGCCCGAGAGAGCCACGGCGGTGCAGAACGAACTGGGCGCCGACATTATCATGGCCTTCGACGAATGCGTGCCGTATCCCTGCGAGCGCGACCGGGCCGAACAGGCCATGGAGCGAACGATCGCCTGGGCCGAGCGCTGCCGAAAGGCCCACGGCCGGCCCGACGACCAGGCGCTCTTCGCGATCGTCCAGGGCAGCGTTTTCGACGACCTGAGGGTCGAGTGTGCCAGGCGGCTGGTGGAGATGGATTTTCCCGGCTACGCAATCGGCGGCGTGAGCGTGGGCGAGGGCGATGCCCTGATGTATCGCGTCCTCGAGGTCACAGTGCCTCACCTCCCTGAGGACAGGCCCCGCTACCTGATGGGAGTGGGCACGCCGGTGAACCTCCTGGAGTGTGTCGAGCGCGGGGTTGATCTTTTCGATTGCGTGTTGCCCACCCGGAACGCGCGGGGCGCGTGTGCCTTCACTGCCCGCGGGAAGATTCGCCTGCGGAACCGCCGCTACCGCGACGATCCCCGGCCGATAGAGCCCGGGTGTGGGTGCCTGGCGTGCCGGGGTTTTTCGCGCGGTTACCTGCGCCACCTGTTCATGGCCCGCGAGATCGGGGCCTGCGTGTTGACGACGCTCCACAACGTGGCCTTCTACCAGCGATTGGTCCGCCACGCCCGCGAGGCGATCCTGGAGGGGCGCTACGCCGAGTTCAAGAGAGTGTTCCTGGAGAACTACTCGGAAGAAGCCGAATGAACCACTTCATAGCGCTCATGAGCAAGTTGTTGCCTCTGGGCGAGAGTGCCCCCGCTGAGGGGCCCGGGTCGCAGGATGGAAATCCGCTCATGCGGATGCTCATCTTCATGGTGCCCATGTTCGTGATTCTCTACCTGTTGATGATCCGGCCGCAGCGCAAGCGCCAGCGCGAGCGCCTCGAGATGCTCGAGGCGCTCAAGAAGGGCGACAAGATAATCACGCGCGGCGGCATCCACGGCGTCGTCACCCTCGTCCGCGACCACGACGTGGTGATCAAGGTGGACGACAACGTCAAACTCACTCTGAGCAAGGCCGGCGTGGCCCGCGTGGTCGAGAGAGCCGGCGAGAAGCCCGACAAGGACAAGCAATAGAGGCCCGGAGAAACCCAGCATGCCCCGATTCTGGAAGAGGCTCGTTGACAGCATCCCCCGCGAGTCCAAGAACCTCGTCTGGCGCGTCCCTCTCATTCTCGTCATCACGCTCCTTTCGTTCGCGATCTTCCTGCCGTTCCGCGACACCCCCTACGCCATCCGGGTGGTCGAGGACACCTACGACGAGAAGGGGCGGGTGATCGCCGAGGAACGGAAGGTGCTGGACTATAGTTCGCCGGACCTCGGCGGGCGCGACATCGAGGATTGGAAGGCTCTGGCGGCCAGGGTCAAGTCCGAGGCCGATTCGGGGAAGCCCTCGCCCGGCTCTCGCATCTGGGCGCTCTTGCCCGAACACATCCGCGCCGACCTGGCCGCTGCCGCCGAGGGCAAGTGCCTGACCGCCGAGCGGAAAGCGAAAATCCTCGCTGCACTGAACACCCTGGTGCGCAGCCGCGAGTTCTTCGAGCCGAAGTCCTTCCGCGGCATCCCTCTCTCGCCCGAGGCCACCGACCTGGTGAAACTCAACCGCCAGACCATGCCAGAGGACGAGGTCGAGTTGATGAACCGCCTGGCCCTCGAGGCGGCGTTTCCGCCGTACCTGGCGCGCTACTCCTCGGGCAGCGCGCTGCTGAGGGTGGAGGACATCCTCGACTGGCCCGCGCTCTGTGCGCGCCTGGTCTCGGAGTCCGAGGCCGAGAGTCCCAGCCCAGGCAAGCGCATCTGGAAACTCCTGCCAGAGAACGTGCGGGGCCTCGTGCGTGAGGCAGCGCGGGCGAAGGCCATCCGCGATGTGCTGAACCGCATCGTCGGCAACCGCGAATTCTACGACGCGAAGGCGTTCGAGGGCATCGCCCTCAGCGACGAGGCCGCCAGGCTTCTGGCCTACGACCGCAAGGAACTCTCCGAGGGCGAGGTGCAGCGCCTGAACAGGCTCCTGCTCGAGAGCGCTTACCCCGACCTGATCGCCCCAAGCGCAACGCCGAGGGTGATCAACCGATGGGTCTGGCTCACGACCCCCTTCCACTACCGTGTCGAGCGCGAGCTCTCCTCCGAATACCTCGACCCCAAAGGCAGACGCAAGGAGCGGGTGCTCCTGGTCATCTCGCGCGGGCTGAACCTGGGCCTCGACCTGCGCGGCGGCACCGAATTGGTCTATTCCATCCCAGCCCTATCCGGCGAGGGTGGCGAACAGGTCAACGCCGAACAGGTCAAGGAGATCATCCAGCGTCGCATTGACGCCTACGGCCTGCGAGAGTGTCGGCTCCAGGTCCAGGGCGACCGCAACATCCTCGTCCAACTCCCGGGCCAGGAGGCCGCTGCCCTCGATACCATCAAGCGGATCATCAAGGAGAGCGGCAGGCTGGAGTTCCGGCTCGTCCTGAGCAAGGACTCGGACCTCCACAAAGAATATCTGAAAACCGGAAAGGTCCCGCCGGGCTACCGCGAATACGAGCTGCGCTCGCTGAAAGAAGAGGGCGTGGTCAAGGAAACGATCCTGGTCAGCGACAAGGTCGAGATGACCGGCGAATATATCCGCAGCACCCGGGTCATCACCTCGGGCACGGCGAGGAGCCTCGGGCCGGCGGTCGGCTTGAGTTTCACCCCCCAGGGCGTCCACCGCTTCGCGCAGATCACCGGCGAGAACGTCGGCGAGCGCCTGGCCATCATCCTCAACACCCAGCGGGTCGGCGACGAGATCATCCGCGACGGCATCTGCTACTCCGCCCCCGTGATACGCACGCGCATCTACGGCGACGCGGTCATCGAGGGCGACTTCACCCTGAGCGAGGCCCACGCCCTGCGCTCGGTGCTTATGGCCGGCAGTTTCCCCGTGACACTCCGGCTCGAGCAAGAGACGACCGTCGGGCCATCGCTCGGGCCGGCTCTCATCTCCAAGGGCGTGCGGGCCACCGTCATCGCTCTCGTGGCCGTCGTGGTCTTCATGGCCGCATACTACTGGGTAGCGGGCGCGATCGCCAACCTGGCACTCATGCTCAACATCCTGATCATCGTGGCTGTGATGATCCTCTTCGACGCCACGCTCACCATGCCGGGCATCGCCGGGCTGCTCCTTACCGTGGGCATGAGCGTGGACGCGAACGTCCTGATCTTCGAGCGGGTGCGCGAGGAGCAGAAAGGCGCGGCGGACAAGCCCCTCCGCCTGGCCATCCGCGACGGCTACGCCCGCGCCTTCTGGACCATCTTCGACGCCAACCTCACAACCCTCCTGACCGCCATCATCCTCTACTGGCGCGGAACCGGGCCGGTCAAGGGCTTCGCAATCGTCCTCTCGATCGGAATCCTCACCTCCATGTTCACCGCCCTCGTGGTCACCAGAACGGTCTTCGACATCCTCACCTGGCGCCGCGTGCTCAACCGCCTGAGGATGCTCCAACTGATCAGCGAGCCGAAGATCGGATTCATGCGCCTTCGCAGCCGAGCGCTCATCGCCTCCCTGGCGTTGATCGTCGTCGGCGTCGGAGTCCTGTTGGCGAGAGGCGACGCGAACTGGGACATTGATTTCCGCGGCGGCACCCTACTCCACCTGGTCTTCCGCAAGGAGATGGACGCCGACGAACTCGCCCGCCGGCTCCACAAGGCCGGGCCGGAATTTGCCGACGTCGAGGTCCAGAGCCTCGCTTCCTCCGCCGAGCCGGGCGCCACCGCGACCGTCGGCCGCCGAGCCTACGAGTTCGAGGTCCGAGTCCCCTATCTCGCCGAGGTCATGGTCCGCCCGCCGAAGACCATTCCTGCGCCCACCGAGGGCACCCTTCCCATCGCCCTCGAGCTTCACCAGCCCCACACCGCAGCCCAACTCGACAAGGCCCTCAAGGACGCCAGGGTCTTCGGCTATGTCGTCGAGCCTCAGGAAGCGAATCCTGACGGCCCGACCACCCGCTTCACCGTCACCGCCCCACTCATAGACGCCCAGAAGGCGCGCGCGGAACTCGAGAAGGGCCTCGCCTCCCTCAAGCCCGCCGACAAGCAAAGCCCATTCGCCGCCTTCAAACCCGGCAAACCAAAGATCAACTTCCGAACCGAGACCGCGGTCGAGATAGACCGCCAGGTGGATGTAGGCGAGATGCAACAAGCACTCCAGGCCACCGGCGGCCACTGGTCAATCGAGGCCACGGGCAAGAAGGAAGGCGACGAGCGCCTCTTCACCTACCGCGTCCGCTCCAGCCTCGCCGACCCCGCCGAGACCCGCGCCAGGATCGAGAAGGCGTTCGCCTCCCACGGCCTGCGCGCCAAGGTGATGGAGGTCTTCAACGAGGAGCTGGCCCCCACCGACCCCATCCCGCGTGTGGCCAAAGTCGGGCCGGCGGTCGCATTCCAGATGCTCATCTGGGCAGGGGTTGCAATAGCGGCCGCAAGCGTCATCATCATTGCATACGTCTGGTTGCGGTTCGAGCGCTTCAAGTACGGCGCCGCCGCCGTTGTCGCGCTACTACACGACGTCCTGATCACCATGGGAGTGCTGGCCATCCTGGGACGCAAGTTCAACCTCCCCATCGTCGCAGCCCTCCTGACCATCATCGGCTATTCGATCAACGACACCATCGTCGTCTTCGACCGCATACGCGAGAACCTCCGCCGCCAACGCCAACGCGACGTGGACGCGGGCATCATAGACATGAGCATCAACCAGGTCCTCGGCCGAACCCTGCTGACCTCGCTGACCACCCTCCTGGCCGTTCTCTCGCTGTTCCTTTTCGCCGGCGGGGTCATCCAGGACTTCTCCCTCGCACTCCTGGTCGGCGTGGTCGTCGGCACATATTCCTCGGTCTTCATCGCCAGCCCGCTCCTGATCCTCCACCAGGAACGGGTCGAGAAGCGGCTGCGGCGAGGCACCAAACGCTGAAAAGCCCACCCACCCCAACTTTTTTCCCGAAATTTCGCTAAATCCTGCCCCGGACGCCTTGACATCGCCGCCCCGAAACGCTATAGATAATGTTCGCTTTCCCCGTCTCTATTCCCCGTCAGGAACGACGTCTGAGAGTTTCCCCCTGCGGCCCTGCCCCGGGTAGCGAAAGGAGCGCGTGCGGTGCGGAAGGATGCCAAAATTGTCCTTTGCCTCATACTGTTGTTGATGGTCGTCGTGGTGGTCATCTGGGGCAGGAGCCCAGCCCCGGACGAGCAACTCGCCGTCACCACCCCCGAGGAACCAGCCGCCGAGCTCGCCACCTCCCCCCCTCCTCCATCGCCGCCACCCCCGACCCCCGCGTCCACCGCGCCGACCACCGCCCAACAAACCCAGCCGCCCGACACCCTCGTCGTCGAGACCACCCCGCCCGAACTCGTCGGACCCGATGGCCTCCTGCCGCCTGAACCCGCCATGATGAACCACCTCGAGGGCGGCGCCACTGCAACCGTCCAATACCAACCCGAACCAACCCGGCCCGCAGCAATCACCCAGGAAACCACACCGACCCCAAAACCCACCCCCGAAACCCAAAACCCCAAACCCAAGACCGAACCCCCCAAACCCAAGACCCACATAGTGGTCAAAGGCGACAGCTACATCCGCCTCGCCCGCCGCTACTACAACGACGAGAACAAGTGGCGGGTGATAATGGAAGCAAACAAGACCCCGCCCGAGAAACTCTACGTCGGCCAGAAACTCATCATACCGCCCCTCGAGGCCACCGCGACCCCCGCTCAGAAGCCCACCACACAGCCGACCGCCGAGAAACCCACGGCCCCCGCCCCCGAAGCGAAGTCCAAGACCTACGTGGTCGGCAAGGGCGAGTCGTTCTACAGCATCGCCCGCAAGGTCTATCGCGACCCGACCCTCTGGAAGAAACTCTATGCCCATAACCGCTCACGCCTCCCCAAACCCAACGATCCCTCATCCCTGATGGCGGGCACCATCATCGAACTCCCCAAACTCGCATCCAACTGACCCCCCCCGACCACCGACCCGACGCCAGACGCTGCCCTCGCGGCAGCGTCTGGCGCGCATGGCAACCCACCACCAACCGAGTCACATCCAGGCCATCTCGCCACGCGAAAACCACATCGCCCGCAACCCACAACCCGGTGGCACATCCACGAGGAAATCCGAAATGACAATGTGCTGGGGCGCGACGGGCTTTGGCACGCTTCTGTGCACCGTGGGGTTCCAGTGCAGACGAGAAGGAAAAGAATGCCTTGCTGGCAGGACCCAAAGCATCCCCTGTGCGGGGGTTTGGAACAAGGAGCGGAGCTGGCAGGCAGCCAAGACATTCTTTTCCTTCTCGCCTGGCAATTGACTGCGGCGCAAAAAGCGTGCCACAGCCCACAGCCCCGCCCCCTTTCAAGGCCACGCGCGGGTTTCCCTCCTGGTCCCAGGCTTTCTAGCCTGTGACCGACGCGGGGCGGGACGCCCCGCCTACACAAACCGCCTTCCCAAGGGGCATGGCTTGTAGGCGGGCCGTCTCGGCCCGCGACCGCCACCCGTTCCGACCCTCGTGCGGCCCGGCGGATTCACCGTTGCCGGTGGCGTCACCGCCTCTTCGCGTCCTCCCTTTCAGCGTCTCTTCGCTCCCATTGCCTCCCACCTCTCTGCCCGGTTGACTTTTGGCCCGCCGGGCCTATAATCCGCGTTGTCTTTTTCCCGAGCGAGCTTTCGCGAAGGGGACCGATGGCCCAGAGGCGACGACAACGCCCCCAACGGCTCGGCGACGTGCTCCTTGCCCACGGCCTGATCACGCGCCAGCAACGCCGGGCCGCGCTCGAGAAGCAGAAGTCCTGTGGGAAGCGCCTCGGCGAGATCCTCGTCGAGGACGGGGTCCTCACCCAGGACGAACTCAACTGGGCGCTCGGGAACCTCCTCGGCATCCCTTACGTCGAACTCTCCCCCGAGATGATTGACCCCGACGCCTTCGCGCTCGTCCCCTTCGATCTCCTCGAGCGCTATCGTGCCGTCCCGATGGTCAAGGTCGGAGACGAACTGACCGTCGCCATGGCGGACCCGACCGACAGCCAGGCCGTCGCCGACATCGCAGCGGTCTCCGGATGCGGGGTTACACTGGCCATGGCCGATGCCGCGGCGGTCGAGGCGACCCTCGAGGCCCTCGCCCCCGACCGTCCTGCCGAGGAGCGCCCGCCGATCAAACTCCCGAGGGCCGGGCGGCGCGTCCCGACGCCGGAAGAACTGCTGGCCGACACCTCCGGCGCGGCGCTCGTCGAACACCACCTGCGGCAGGCATACCAACAGGGCGCCGAGGAGTTGGTCTTCCAGCCCGCCGGCGATCAGTTCCGAGTGCGCTATCGCGTCCACGGCCGCTTCGCCGCTGGCGCCGCCTACCCCGCCTCGTTCCTCCCGAACGTCATCACGCGCCTGAAACTGATGGCCAGACTCGACCTCGAGGCGGGCATCCTCTTCCAGGAAGGACAGGTCCCCCTCGAGATAGGCGGCAAGGCCCTCGAGGTAACCGCCAGCGTTTACAACACGGTTCACGGCCCGGGCGCGCGGATTCGCATCCGAGCGAAGCGGGCCGAGGCCTGGCCCCTGCGCAAACTCGGCCTCGACGCCCCCGCCCTCGATGCCCTGCGCCGGGCGGTCGCCAGTGGTTCGGGGCTGATCGTTGTCTGCGGCCCGAGGCGTTCGGGGTGCTCGACCACCCTCTACGCCCTCCTCGCCGAGGCCGCCTCGCCCGAACGCCACCTCGTCACCCTCCAGGGCTTCACCACGTGTCGCTTCTCCGATGCGACCCAACTCGAGGTGCCCCACGGACCCGACTACCTGGCCGTCCTGGGTAGTGTGGTGGAACAGGCCCCCGATGTTCTTCTGGCCGAGGGGGTGCACGAGCGCGACTTCTGGTCGGCCTTCCCGCCCGAGGCCCTGGCGACGAGCCTCTTGCTCGGCGAGATGCGCGCCGAGGACACCTTCGCGGCGCTGAACCTCCTGCGCGAGGCGGGGGTCAGCGACGCCGTCCTCGCCAGTTCCTTGCGGCTCATCCTCGCCCAGCGGCTCGTGCCCAGGCTCGACCCCCACGCCCGCGAACCCCACACCCCACCCGACCACGTGCTCGACCGGGTGGCGTTCCTGATGCCCGAGGCGGCCACCGGCCGCTATTACCGCGCTCTGACCGACCCCGACGGGCGGAAGGTCTTCAGGGGGCTGGAGTTGCTCTACGAGGTTCTGGAGCCGAACGACGAGGTTCGCGACCTCTTGCTCGAGGGCGCGAGCGGCTCCCGACTGCGCGAGGCAGTCGGCAGGGCACAACTGACCACGCTGCGACGCAGCGCCGTGGCCAAGGCCGCCAGGGGCCTGGTGGAACTAGAGGAAGCGCTTTAGGCAACAAGAAGGTGAGTTCCGTGGATATCGCTCCGCTGCTCAGTTTCCTGGCAAAGCAAGGAGCGTCCGACCTCCATCTCTCGACCGGCTCCCCGCCCATCATCCGCCTCCACGGCCAGCTCAAGCGCACCAACGCCCCGCCGCTTAGCGCCGACCAGGTGCGAGCGATGGTCCACAGCATCATGACCGACATGCAGCGCCTGGCCTTCGAGGAAGAACTCGAGGTGGACTTCTCGTTCGCCACCGACTTCGCCCGCTTCCGGGTCAACGCCTTCCACCAACGCAAAGGCCCCGCCGCCTGCCTCCGCCTCATCCCAACCGAGATAAAGACCCTTTCCGAACTGGGGCTTCCCCCAATCGTCAGCGAACTGGCAATGAAAGACCGCGGCCTGTTGCTTGTCACCGGTCCCACAGGCTCGGGCAAGAGCACCACCCTGGCCAGCATCATTGACTACATCAACCAACACCGCCCCTGCCACATCATCACAATCGAAGACCCAATCGAGTTCGTCCACGAGAGCAAGAACTCGCTGGTGAACCAACGCGAGGTGGGCAGCGACACCAGGTCGTTCGCCGCAGCGCTCCGCAGCGCGCTGCGCGAGGACCCCGACGTGGTGCTAGTGGGGGAGATGCGCGACCTCGAGACCACCCAACTGGCCATCACCGCCGCCGAGACAGGCCACCTGGTTCTCGGAACCCTCCACACCAACTCCGCCGCAAAGACCTGCGACCGCATCGTGGACATCTTCCCGCCCGAGCAGCAGGCCCAGATACGCACCATGTTCAGCGAGTCCCTTGTGGCCATCATCGCCCAGACCCTCATCCCCCGTCGCGACGGCAAGGGACGAGTGGCCGCCTTCGAGATACTCGTCGGCGTGCCCGCAGTCCGGAACCTCATCCGCGAAAACAAGACCGCTCAGATAAACTCCGTCATCCAAACCGGCGGCTCACAGGGAATGGTCTCCCTCGACCAGTCCCTCAAGGGCCTCGTCATGCGCGGCCTGATCACCCGCGACGAGGCCCTCAAGCGAGCCGTCAACCCCTCGGCATTCGCAAGCCAGCAATGATCCCCCGCCGCCTTCTCCGCCCCCCCGCCAACCGAGAGACCAGCCGGGCAGCGACGCCTCTCGGACGGCGGGCACGGCGGTGCCGTGCCCCTACACAGACCGACGCGCGCGGTGTGGTCCACGGGCTTTCCAGCCTGTGCGCGTCGCGGGGCGAGACGCCCCGCCTACAACGGGCACGGCGATGCCGTGCCCCTACACACACCAACCGGCGCGGTGTGGTCCACGGGCCTTCCAGGCTGTGCGCGTCGCGGGGCGAGACGCCCCGCCTACATCGGCGGAATCCCCGCGAAGCGGGGGCGGAGGCCGTCGCCCACGGCCCCTGCCGTGGGCGACACTCTTCGTGCCCTTCGTGTCCTTCGTGGATGACAATCCAGGAAAGGAACAGCGATGACCGACGCAGACATCCCTCGACCCGAACACCCCCGCCCCGACTTCCAGCGCGCCCTCTGGCTCAATCTCAACGGCACCTGGCAGTTCGAGGTTGACGAAGCGGCCGACGGCGAAGAACGCGGCCTTCACTACGGCAGGGACCTCGCCCACAACATCCTCGTGCCCTTCTGCCCCGAGAGCTCACTGTCGGGAATCGAGCGAAAGACCTTCATGGAACACGTCTGGTATCGTCGCTACTTCCGCCTCCCCGACCAGATGCTCGGCCACAGGCTCCTGCTCCACTTCGGGGCGGTGGACTGGCTGGCGCGGGTGTGGCTCAACGGCCAGTTCCTCGGGGAACACCGCGGCGGCTACACCCCCTTCTGGTTCGACGTCACCGGCGTGGTCAGCGAGGGGGATAACGAGCTCGTCCTCCACGTGGTGGACGAGACCCGCTCGGGCAAGCAGGCCCGGGGCAAACAAAGCCCCAGGCCGGAAAGTCACGGCTGCGTCTATACCCGCACCACCGGCATCTGGCAGACCGTGTGGCTCGAGGCGGTGGGCACCACCTGGCTACGCGAGTTCAGCCTCGTCCCCGACCTCGATGGCGGGAGGGTCATCTTCCAGGGCTGGGTGGACGGCCCGTGGTCGGGCGCTACGGTGAGGCTGCGGGCCTTGACCGACGGCAAAGTGGTCGGCGAGGAAGTCGTCCCGGCCAACTGGCGCTCGACCCTGGCCGTTCTGCCGCTCGCAGAGGTCCGCGCCTGGGGTCCCGGCGAGCCCTTCCTCTACGACCTCGAGATCGAGATCGCCCGAGATGGCCGGGTTCTCGACCGGGTCTCGACCTATTTCGGCCTGCGCAAACTCGGCATCGAGGGCAACCGCTTCCTGATCAACGGCCGGCCCGTCTTCCAGCGCCTCGTGCTCGACCAGGGCTTCTACCCCGACGGCATCTACACCGCCCCCAACGACGAGGCGCTCCGCCGCGACATCGAACTGGCGATGGCCGCGGGCTTCAACGGCGCGCGCCTCCACCAGAAGGTCTTCGAGCCGCGCTTCCTCTACTGGGCCGACCGCCTCGGCTACATCGTCTGGGGCGAATACGCCGACTGGGGCCTCGACCTCGAGAATCACGAGGCCGTCACGTGGGCATTGAACGAGTGGCGCGACGTCCTCCGACGCGACCGCAACCACCCTTCCATCGTCGGCTGGTGCCCGCTGAACGAAACCCGGCCCGGCGAGGCCAGCGCCGCCATCCAGCGCCTACTGGCCGTCACACAGGCCGTTGACCCCACACGCCCGTGGCTCGACACCAGCGGCTACGTCCACCTGAGCGGCTCGACCGACATCTACGACTGCCACAACTACGGCCAGGACCCTGAGAAGTTCGCCGCGCTCTTCGCCGAATTCGCCCGCTCGGGCCAGAACCCCTGGAACAACAAGCCGGAAGACCCCCGCAGCGCCTATCGCGGCCAGCCGTACTTCGTCAGCGAGTATGGGGGCATCCGCGTCGAGACCGATCGCGACGTCGGCGAGGGATGGGGATACGGCAACGAGAGCGTGCCCCTGGAAGAATTCTTCCAGCGCTACAAGGCCCTCACCGACGCCCTGCTCGACAACCCCTACATGTTCGGCTTCTGCTACACCCAACTGACCGACATCGAGCAGGAGCAAAACGGCATCTACTTCTACGACCGCCAGCCGAAATACGACGTCGAACGCATCCGCCAGATCAACGAACGCCCCGCCGCATACGAGCAGACGAGCCGGTGATGCTGAGTCACGGGTGGTGGGGGGCAGGCACGGGGCCCTGCCCGTACGGACGATTGACGTGGCCAACCCGCGGGAACGGGGGTGAATACACGCGCGGCGAGCAGATGGTGTAGGCGGGCCGTCTCGGCCCGCGAAAACGCAACCCGCACAACCGAGGTCCGCTGGCACATCTATGAGGAAACCCGAGAGGTCAGTGCGCCGGAGCCTGTGGGCTTCG
>CAYYCI010000023.1:0-16105 GCA_964470215.1 uncultured Planctomycetota bacterium | reverse complement strand
GAAAGCCTGTGCCACCGTGAGATTTGCATTGGAGGCTGGAAAGCCTGTGCCACCGTGAAATCTGCATTGGAGGCTGGAAAGCCTGAGACCCTGAAGGAAACGCACATCCGAGGGGTCCACCTCGAGGTTCTCGTATATCCCACAGCGAATCAGTTCCCCGTGGCTGATGTTGGTCGTCCGTTCGGGGGCCTGGCGGACGTTGGCGTAGCCGGCGAAGGGTTTCTCGATGGTGTCGGCGAGCGGCTTCCAGGGGCCTTCGAGGCGTCCGGCCAGGTATGCCTTGTAGTAGCGGCGGCGGTTGTCCTGGGCCTCGACGATTGTCAGATACTTGTCCATGCCGCGCAGGCAGTAGGTGTGGGATGCCTCGAAGATGTCGGCGCGCAAGGCTAGCACCGGCTTCGACCAGCGCTTGTTCGGGAAGTTGCTCTTCGCTGTCTCGCAGCGCCACATCCTGCCGTTCAGCGAGGTGTAGAAGAGGTGGGCCTTCTTCTCGTCGCAGATCACCCAGAAATCCAGCCACCTGGGCTTTTCCGGCACGTTGTCCAGGAGCGGCTGGGGCTTCGTCCAGGACTTCGGGTCCGCGATGTCCCCGCTCGTCGAAAAGCAGGGCTGGAATGGCGGTGCGGTGGCAAAGGTGATTGTCGCTCGAATCTGCGCTTGACCTGGGCGAGTGGGACGCGCTACGATCCGCCGCCTTCCGAGAGCAACCGTTTAGGAGAAACTCGATGATAGTCGAGACAGTCAGAGTGATCCCGTGTCTGGATGTCAAGAAAGGGCGGGTGGTCAAGGGCGTGAAGTTCGTGAACCTGCGGGACGCGCGCGACCCTGCCGAGGCCGCCGCGGCATACTGCGAACAAGGGGCCGACGAACTTGTCTTCCTCGACATCGCCGCTAGCGTCGAGGGCCGAAAGACCAACCTGAGGTGGGTCAAGAAGGTGGCCGACATGGTAACCGTCCCTTTCACCGTCGGCGGTGGAATCTCGTCCCTCGACCACATGGCCGCGCTCTTTGACCTGGGGGTGACGAAGGTCTCGGTGAACACGGCGGCCATTCGGGACCCGGAACTCCTCGAGGAGGCGGCCGACTCTTACGGCCCGGGGAAAATCGTCGTGGCGATTGACGGCGAGCGCGGCGAGACCGGCTACGAGGTGGTCGTCAAGGGTGGAACCGAGCGCACGGGCCTCGATGTGGTCGAGTGGGCCACCCAGGCGGAAACCCTCGGAGCCGGCGAAATCCTCCTGACGAGCAAGGATGCCGATGGCACCAAGGAGGGCTACGACGTCGAGATGACCCGCGCCGTGGCCGATGCAGTGACCATTCCGGTCATCGCCTCCGGGGGCTGCGGCACCCTCGACCACATGGTCGAGGTGGTCAAGGAGGGCCACGCGGCTGCCGTGCTGGCCGCCTCGGTCTTTCATTTCGGCGAGTTTACCGTTCGCCAGGCGAAGGAGCATCTGCGCGAGAACGGCATCCCGGTGAACCTGTGAGGTGCGGGGCGATGCGCACGCGGGCCGACTGGCCAGTGCTGACGACCTATCGGGGCGAGGCGCTGCGGTGTGTCGCGATGCCCCTCGGCGGGATCGGCACAGGCACCATCTCGCTCGGCGGGAGAGGGGACCTGCGGGACTGGGAATTGGTGAATCGTCCCGCCAAGGGTTTCAAGCCTCGACACACGTTCTTCGCCCTCTGGGCGCGACCAGCCGGTGGCGAGGCGGTTGCTCGCGCCCTCGAGGGGGCAATCCTGCCGCCCTACGAGGGCGAGATGGGCGCGAGGCAGCCCAACCACGGCCTGCCGCGATTTCGCCGGTGTGTGTTCCACGCGGCCTATCCCCTCGCTCAGGTGTTGCTCGCGGACCCGTCCGTGCCGCTGAGGGTCCGCCTCGAGGCCTTCAATCCGCTGATCCCCGCCGACCCGGACCGAAGTGGCATTCCGGTAGCGGTGCTGCGGTTCGTGTTGCGGAACGATGGCTCGCGGCTTGTGCGGGCCTCGGTTTGTGGGAGCCTTGAGAACTTCATCGGCAGCGACGGCACCGAGGGGCGCCCGCTGCGAAACGTCAACGACTTCCGCTCGGGGCGGCGCGCCAGCGGCGTCGCGATGCGCTCGGAAGAGGTCCGGCCCGACGACCCGCGCTTCGGCACCATGGCCCTCGTCGTGCTGGGGCGACGGCGGGTCAGTTATCGGACCGCCTGGGCGCGACTGACCTGGGGCGACAGCCTCCTGGACTTCTGGGACGACTTCCTTGCCGACGGCCGCCTGGAGGAGCGGGAGGCCGGGGGGGCCGACGCGCCTGTGGCATCGCTGGCCGTCCCGGTCGCTGTCCCGCCGCGAGCCGAGCGCGCGGTGACGTTCCTGCTGACCTGGCATTTCCCAAACCGAACGACCTGGACGCCACGCAAGGATGCGCCGCCGGAGATCATCGGCAACTACTACGCCACGCAATACGCCGACGCCTGGGACGTGGCCGAGAGGACGGCCGCCGCGCTGGGGCGGCTGGAGCGCGAGACCGTGGGCTTTGTCCAGGCCGTGTGCCGGAGCGACTTTCCCGCCGTGGTCAAAGAGGCCGCGCTCTACAACCTCACTGCCCTTCGCTCCCAGACGAGCTTCCGCACCGCCGACGGGCGGTTCTTCGGCTGGGAGGGCTGCCGCGACCGCCGCGGCTGCTGCCACGGCTCGTGCACCCACGTTTGGAACTACGAGCAGGCCACGGCGTTTCTCTTCGGCTCGCTCGCCCGCTCGATGCGCCAGGTCGAGTTCCTCCACGCCACCGACGACCGCGGCCTGATGTCCTTCCGCGTCAATCTGCCACTCGAGCGCGCCCGGGAGCAGGGCCGAGCCGCAGCCGACGGCCAGATGGGCTGCCTGATGAAACTCTACCGCGACTGGCAACTGAGCGGCGACGACGACTTCCTCCGCTCCCTGTGGCCCGCGGCCCGCAGGGCGCTCGAGTTTGCCTGGGTCCCCGGCGGCTGGGACGCGGACCGCGACGGGGTGATGGAGGGTTGCCAACACAACACGATGGACGTGGAGTACTACGGCCCGAACCCCCAGATGGGCGGCTGGTACCTGGGGGCGCTGCGGGCGGCGGAGGAGATTGCGCGCCATCTGGGCGAGGACGCCTTCGCCGACGAATGCCGACGCCTCTTCGAGAGCGGGAGCCGATGGCTCGACGCCAATCTCTTCAACGGCGAATACTACGAGCACCACATCCGCCCGGCCACCGGGCCTGTGGCCGATGGCCTGCGGTCCGGAATGGGCTCGGGGGAGGGGAGGGAGCCGGACTTCCAGTTGGGCGCCGGATGCCTCGTTGACCAGTTGGTCGGGCAGTTCGTGGCACACGTGTGTGGTCTGGGCTACCTCCTGCGCCGCGACCACGTCCGCAAGACCCTGCGGAGCATTCTCCGCTACAACTTCCGCCGCGAGTTCTACACCCACTTCAACCACCTGCGGAGTTTCGTCCTGAACGACGATAGCGGGCTCCTGATGGCGACCTATCCGCGCGGTCGGCGGCCCAGGCGCCCATTCCCGTATTTCAACGAGGTCATGACGGGCTTCGAGTACTCGACGGCGGTCCACATGCTCTACGAGGGCCAGCGGTCCGCGGGCCTGCGGGTGATCGAGGCGATCAGGCGTCGCTACGACGGGGCGCGGCGCAATCCGTTCGACGAGGCCGAGTGTGGCCACCACTACGCGCGGGCAATGGCCAGTTGGGCGGCGATGCTCGCCCTCAGCGGCTTCCGCTACAGCGGTGTGGAGAAAGAGATGGTCTTCACCCCCAGCCAGGGGCCGGTCCGCTGGTTCTGGTCGAACGGATGGGCCTGGGGCGAGTGTCTCCAGCGCCCGGGGCGGCGCCACACAACCGTCGAAATCCGCGTCCTGGGAGGCAGGCTTCACTTCCGCCGTCTGGTGCTTTCCGGTTATGGTGCGGCAGACCTCGGTCGCGTCCGGAAACTGGGGAAGGGCACGGTGGTGAAGGTCCGGGTGTCCACTTCTGCCACGGAGGCCTGATATGGAACCACTGAGGGTGGGATTCGTCGGGACCGAAGCCCCCCATTCGTTCATGTTCCTCGAGACCCTTCGCCTGATCCCCGAGACCGTCGGTCGCATCGCGCTCGTCGAGGCCGACCCCGAGCGGGTGGACCGCTCGCAGTGTGAGATAGTTTACGACAACCTCGACGACATGCTCTCGCTGGAGAGCCCGGAGGTGTGTTTCGTGATGACGCGCACCGACGAGGTCGAGGACGCGGCGATGCGGTGTGCGGAGATGGGGGTGCCGCTGGTCATTGACAAGCACTGCGCGCGCTCGAGCGAGGAGTTGCGGCGGATCGTCGAGGTGTGTCAGACCAGCGGGGTGGGGCTGGCGACGGGCTACATGTGGCGCTTCAGTCCCGTGGCCCGCCAACTGCGCGCCTGGGTGGCTGCCGGCATGCTCGGCCGGCCGTTTGGTTTCGACATGCGGATGGTCACCACCTCGGCCGCGGTGCGGCTCAAGGACCCGCAGTTCGCGTGGCTGTTCGAGAAGGACAAGTCGGGCGGCGGGGTGCTCATCTGGCTCGGCTGTCATTTCATTGACCTCATCCGCTTCATCTTCCAGCGCGAGGTGGTGGCGGTGACGGCCATGACCGCCCGCCTGACCGAAGCACAGAGCGACGTGGAGGACGTGGCCTCAGTCTCCTTCGAACTCGAGGGCGGCGTGATCGGCACCCTCCACTGCGCCTACGTGATGCCAGAGGGCCTGCGGGAGAACTACGACAGCGCGGTCTCCGTCTGGGGCAGCGAGGGGGATGCGACCTGGAGCCCCGTGGTCACACCCAACCCCACCCTGCGCATCCGATCTGTCCACGGCGAATGGGCGCGTTGCCCAGAGCGCACCATCCAATACCACGACGCCATCGTGCCCGACGCCTACTGTGGCACCCAGGTGGCGGTGGAGTTTTTCCGCCAGATGCTGCGGGCATTGGCCTCCGGCGAGGAATTCATAACGACGGGTGAGGATGCGGTGCGGGTGTTGGAGATATGCGAGGCGGCCTACCGCAGCGCCGAGACGGGACAGAGGGTGGGGGTCTAGACGACACACGGACGAGCACGGACGGACACGCGGAGCGGGGCGTTTGGTTGGGCGTTTTGACTTCGCGGGAGGGTTCTGTTAGTTTCTGGTTGTTGGGCTGGTGGCTTGGGCTTTGGGACCGAGAATGCGCTTCCTCGCGACGCTCGTTGCTGTGTTTTTCGCCGCGTGGGGCCACGGCGCCAGCGACCTTTCGGCCTGGCGCGTGAGGCGGACGTTTGCCATCCCCCCAGCGAGCCCCAAACAACCAAAGATGCCTGGGCTCGACTGTGTTTACGTCGAGTTCCCGACCAGCGGCTTCCTCCAGCCGGATGGCCGCGACCTGCGCGTGGTGATGGACGGCAAGCCTGCTCCATTCAAGATCGTGGACATTGGTTTCGGGGGCTACGTGAAACTCGTCGCGGGCATCACCGGCTCCTCCGGCAGGATGGAGGTCTATTACGGCAACCCCTCGGCCAGGCCGCTCCGCAGCGACTGGGAGCCGAGGCGGGGGGTGTGGCTCGAGACCCGGCCGTATAATGGCCCGCGGGTCAAGAACCTCGTTCAACTCCGACGCGCGATCGCCCAGACGGCCGAGCGCTACGGCGCGGGGCCGACGGGCCAGATTTTCCACGGCTTCAACCCCTACGGGCCCCAGGACAACTACCTGAGCATCTATCGCGGCTGGCTCTACCTGCCGCGGGAGCAGACGGTGACTTTCGCGGTGGTGGCCGACGAGATCGGGTGCCTGGTGGTCGAGGGACGGGAGGCGGCGGCGAAATGGCAATGGGGGCCGATGCCGCGAAACCGCCGCTTCGCCGGCCAGCCGATGAAACTCTCCGCCGGCCTGCATCCCATCGTCATGTACCACATCGAGGCCAGCGGCCGCCAGGCGGCCGGCGCCGCCTGGTGGATGCCCGGGATGCCGCGCGGGAAGAAGTACCTCCACTTCAAGATAATCCCGCCACAGGCGTTCGCGCCCATCCGCTACGGCAAGCCCCTCGACTATCGCGTGCGCGGCCAGCCGGTCAGCCCCGACTTCGCCTTCGAGAACGCCGGCGACGTCCTCCTCGGCGATTCGCTCCTGGTGAGGTTCGTCTTCCGCGACAGGAGTTGTCCGCCAGAGAGGGCGCTGCGGTGTCAGCCGACCTGGGACTTCGGCGACGGAACGACCTCGACATCCCGCGAGCCCAACCACGTTTACCTCCGGCCCGGCGACTACACGGTCACCCTCGCCCTGAACAGTGCATCGGGCACCTGGCGGGTGAGCCAGAAGATCCGCGTCGGCCCGGGCTACGAGCGAGCCGCCAGAAGGCAATGGGATCGCCTCGAACAATACCTCCCGATCCTCCAGGAATACCAGTTCGAGAAAATGAAGACCGAGGACCTGATGGTGGCCGCGAGGGTCTTCGAGAAACTCGAGAACAAGAAGGGAATCGTGACCGTAGGTTCGATCCTCTACGAGCGCGGCAAGGAACTCGACGAGAAGGACTTCGTGTGGGTTTGCCTGTTGCTGGGCAGGAACCTCCGCGACTACAAGCCAGAAGAAGAAGCCGAAGGTCAACCGAAAGAAGAAAAGACCGAGGAGCAACTGCACCAGGAGGCCCGCGCCCGCGCCCAGAAGGCCATCGCCATCTTCTCCGCCGCTGAAGAACGAACCAAAGACCTCAAGGCCAAGGCCCGCCTGGCAAACGAAAAGGGCGACGTCTATTACTACTTCCTTGGTGACCTCGAGCGTGCCGAGCAAGAGTACACCAAAACCCTCACCAAGTATGCGAAGGCGGCATCGGACCAGGTGCGCCTCGCCCAGATTCGCATCGGCGACCTCTACAAGACAAAGGGCGACTACGAGGCCGCGCTTCGCTCCTACAAGCGCGCCGCCGACATGCCCATACACAACTACCCTGAAGAGGTCGAACTGGCTCGGCGCGGCTCCTTCCCCAGGACCATCGAGGACTACATCCGCCGCCGACTCTTCAAGGAGGCTCACCAGACGTTGAACCAGTGGGACTGGGAGTTCCCGACCGACAAGTTGGTGGGCTATTCGTCGTATCTGCGCGCCCGCCTGGCCCTCGCCGAGGGAAACAAGCCCGAAGCAATCAAACAGGCCAGCGAACTCCTGCGGGTGAACAAGGCCAGCGAGTATGCTGACGACCTTCTGCTCTTCCTGGCCGACCTACACGTTGGCTCGGGCGACCTGGACAAAGCCCTCGCTGCCCTCGGCCGCCTCCTGAAGGATTACCCTGAATCGGACCTTCAGGACGAGGCACACATCCTGCGGGTTCGCATTTGCCTCCAACAGGCCAACTACGAGGCGGCCGCGGCCGAGGCGCTCGAGGTGGCAGACTCCAACCCCGACGGCGACCACGCCCCCGAGGCCCTCTTGCTTGCTGCCACGGCGCTGCGGAGGGCCAAGAACCGGGGTAAGGCCCTCTCGACCCTCGAACGCCTGGCCGAGAAATACCCCACCACCCCCCAAGGCAAGAAAGCCCAGGAGTTGCTCAAGGAGTTCAGAAGGCGATGAGCCGCCACGTCGAACGCATCAACCGGCTCCGACACTCCCTCCACAAGGAACAACTCGACGCGCTCCTCGTCACCGACGCCGCCAACGTCACCTACCTGAGCGGCTTCACGGGCGACAGTTCGTGGCTCCTGGTCGGGCGCGACCACGTGTGGCTGATCACCGATGGGCGCTACACCGAACAGGCGGCCGCCGAGGCGCCACATTGCGAGGTGGTGCGGCGGAAGGACTCCCTGGTGGCGGCCATCGCGGAACTCTGTCGCACGGCAGCCGTCCACATCCTGGGCTTCTCTCCCGACGAGTTGACCTACGGCGCATACACGAAACTGGTCGGGTCCCTCGAGGGGGCCGAGGCGGTTGCCAGGAAGGACCTCGTGGAAAACCTCCGCGCGGTCAAGGACGAGGAGGAGATCGAGGCGATCCGCCGGGCGGTGCGGGTGGCCGACGAGGCGTTCATGCGCATTCGTGGGCGCCTCTCACCGGGCGGGACCGAGCGCGAGTTGGCGAACGCCCTGGAGTTCGAGATGCGCGGCCTGGGCGCGCGGAAAAGTTCCTTCGAGCTCATCGTGGCGGCGCGCCAGCGAAGTTCGCTGCCCCACGCCTACGCCACCGACGCCAAGATCGCTCCCGGCGACCCGATCCTGATCGATTGGGGCGCCCAGGTGGGGACATACTGCTCCGATGCCACGAGGGTTTTGTTCCTCGGGGCGCCGTCGGCCCAGTGGCGCGAGGTCTATTCCACGGTCCTCAAGGCCCAGAGGGTGGCAATCGAGGCCCTCAGCCCCGGGGTGCCGACGAAGGAGGTGGACGGCGTGGCCAGGCGGGTGATCGCCGAGGCAGGCTACGGTGAGCAGTTCGCCCACGGCCTGGGCCACGGAGTGGGCCTGAAGGTCCACGAGAAGCCGGCGCTCGGCGAGAAGGCCGAGGACACCCTGGCCGAGGGCATGGTCGTGACCATCGAACCCGGCATCTACATCCCCGGCTGGGGCGGAGTGAGGCTCGAGGACCTCGTGGTGGTCCGCCGCCACGGGCCCGAAGTCCTCACCTCGGTCCCCAAGTCCCTCGAGGAAGCCATCTTGACTTGAGGCAACTCGCCTCGGCCGCGGTTTTTTGCTAAAATTGCCGCGCCGAAAGGACCGAGGAGTAGAACGCGATGCCCATGATAACCAGCAATGACCTGAAGAATGGCATGACGCTCGTCGTCAAGGGGGAGCTCCATCAACTCATCGAGTTCCAACACATCAAGCCTGGAAAAGGCCACGCCTTCGTCCGGACCAAACTCCGCAACCTGAGGACCGGCGCCGTGGTCGAACACACCTTCCGCGCCAAGGAGCCGGTCGAGCAGGCATTCGTCGAGAAACGAACGCTCGAGTACCTCTACCGGGACGGTGAGAACTTCTACCTCATGGACCCCGAGACCTTCGAGCAAATCCCCATCAGCCGCGACCTGATTGGCGAGAAGGCCCAGTTCCTCAAGGAAAACACAGAGTTGACCCTCCTCGTCCACGGCGACGAGGTCATAGAGGTGAATCTCCCCGACACCGTCGTCCTCGAGGTCGTGGAGACCCCGCCGGGGATTCGCGGCGACACGGTAAGCGGCGGGAGCAAGCCGGCCAAACTCGAGACCGGGGCCACCATCCAGGTCCCGCTCTTCATCAACGTCGGGGACAAGGTTCGGGTGGACACCCGCAACGGGCAGTACCTCGAGCGGGTCTGAGCATCTTCGGCCCTGCGGAGCCTGGTGATGGAAATCGAGAGAATTCGGGAACTCATCGAACAACTCACCGCGCTGATGGACGCCAAGAAACTCGACGAACTCGAGGTCGAGATCGAAGGCGTGAAGGTGGCGCTCCGCCGAGGCCGCTCGAGCCATGGCCAGCCACAGGTGGTCGTTGCCCAGCCACACCCCGCGGCCCAGGCGCCCGCCGCCCAGCCCCCACCCGAGGAGGCGGCCGCGCCCGAAGAAGAACTCCACGTGGTTCGCTCGCCGATGGTCGGCACCTTCTATCGCTCGCCAGCGCCGGATGCCGACCCCTACGTCGAGGTGGGCGACGAGGTCGGCCCGGACACCGTCCTGTGCATCATCGAGGCGATGAAGGTGATGAACGAGCTGAAGGCGGAGGTCGAGGGCACTGTGGTGGCCATCCTGGTGGAGAACGGTGAGCCGGTCGAATACGGCCAGCCGCTCTTCCACATCGCGCCGAAGAAGGACTGAACGCCACACAGGAGCGTGTGGGAAAGTGTTCTCTCGTATCCTGATCGCCTCCCGCGGCGAAATCGCACTCAGGATCATACGCGCCTGCAAGGAACTCGGCATCCAGAGCGTGGTCGCCTACTCGGAGGCCGACGCCGGCTCGCTCTACCTCGACTTCGCCGACGCGAGCATCTGCATCGGCCCGGCCGACGCCAGCCAGAGCTACCTGAACATCGCCCACATCATCGCGGCGGCCGAGGTGGCCGACGTGGATGCCATCCACCCAGGTTACGGCTTCCTGGCCGAGGTGGCCCATTTCGCCGAGGTCTGTCGCGACTGCCACATCGAGTTCATCGGCCCATCGGCCGAGACCCTGCGCCTCATGGGCAACAAGGCCGCCGCCAGGCAACTGGCAAAGAAGGTCGGGGTTCCGGTCGTCCCGGGCAGCGACGGTCCCGTCGAGACCGACGAGGAGGCCCGCCAGATCGCCCGCGAGATCGGCTTCCCGGTCATGATCAAGGCGTCCGCCGGCGGTGGCGGGCGCGGAATGCGGCGCGCGAACAACGAGATGGCGCTCATCAACTACCTCAATGTCGCGCGCTCCGAGGCCGAGGCCGCATTCGGCGACCCATCCGTCTACATCGAAAAGGTCGTCGAGCAGGCGCGCCACGTCGAAGTCCAGATCATCGGGGACCAACGCGGGCGGGTCGTCCACCTCGGCGAACGCGACTGTAGTCTCCAGCGCCGACACCAGAAACTCATCGAAGAGGCCCCCTGTCCGATCATCACGCCGAAACTTCGACGGCGCCTCGGCGAGGACGCCGTGAAGATCGCCAAGGCCGCGAACTACTTCGGCGCCGGAACCGTCGAGTTCCTCATTGACTCCGACAACAACCACTACTTCATCGAGATGAACTGCCGCATCCAGGTCGAGCACCCGGTGACCGAAGTGGTCACCGGGGTGGACATCCTAAAGGAGCAGGTCCGGGTGTGTGCGGGAGAGCGGCTGGGCTTCCGACAGGAGGACGTCAAACTCAGCGGCGCCGCCATCGAGTGTCGGATCAACGCCGAGGACCCCAGCGAGGGCTTCAAGCCCTCACCTGGCACCATCGCCCGCTTCTACGCCCCGGGCGGCCCGGGCGTGCGAGTGGACAGCCATGCCCACGCCGGCTACTGCATCCCCCCGAACTACGACTCCTTGATCGCAAAACTCATCGTCCATGGCGAGGACCGCGAGGCCGCCCGATACCGCATGCGCCGGGCACTCGAGGAGTTCGTCATCGAGGGCGTCAAGACCACCATTCCCCTCTACCTTGAGATATTCGGCCACAGTGCGTTCGTCAGCGGCCGCGTGGACACCACCTTCATCGAGAGCCTCCAGAGGGATCGTTAGGACGAAAGGAGCCAGAGGATGGAAATCTCGAGGCTGCGACGCGTCGCAAACTGGATTGATTTCGCAATCAGCCTCCTGGCCGCCGCCTTCATCATTGCCATCATCATCAGGCTTGCACAGATCGAGCTCCCCGAGAAAGGAGCGCCAGTAACTCCCTCCCAACGTTTCACCATCGTGGCCGCCGGCATCACCATCGCCGCAGCGCTCATCCTCGGCGCGATCGTCCGAGCGGTTCAACACGCGGCCGCAGGCGGCGACCGCCGATACCTGGTCTTCGAGACCCCCAGCGGCAATGTCGCGGTCCGCGCTAGCAGCGTCGAACACGTCCTGAACCGCGCAGCATCGGCCCTCGAGGAAGTCGCCGATGCCTCAGTGGCTCTCGTTCTACCCAAGGGCGAGAAACTACCTCGCGAGGCCAGAGTGCGATGCCGACTCTTCGACCGCCCGAACATCCTGGCCATACAGGACAAGGTCCGGGCCGCGATCAGCGACTGCTACGTCGGGATGTTTCCCGGGCAGGAGCCGCTGACCATCCAGATAAGCGTCGAGCGCATCCTCTTCGAACTCCCCGAGCCAAAACCAGCACCACCCCCGACCCAGGAAGAAGAAACCGAAGACCACGAACCGTTCCGCCCGCAGTACCCGGTCAACGGTTGAGCGCGGGGCGCGAGCCTCATTGTAGGTGATGTCCTTCTCCTGCTGTCCTGCAATAAGGAGCGGACTGGAGGGCCTGAGACTATAAACGCAGCCAGGAGGTCAGCGCGCGAGGGACTGAGGTAGGGGCTCTGCACCACTGTCTGTCGCGAAATGTCTCGTCAATGCGAGTGTCGTTGGTCGCGCGCCAATCACCTGCAATCTCGGGTCGCCCGTGTTGAGCGCGATTTTCTCTTGACGTCGCGCGCAAGCGCGCTAGAATTAGCGCGCGAGGTTCGCGCGTCGAGTCAGGACCGCTGGTGGAAGAGGCAACCAAAACCGAAACCCAGGCCGAGCGCGAGTCGGCACAGCGCACCCAGGCGCTCACCCTCGAGGCCATCGTCGCCGAATACCCCGACGCCATCATCCAACTCGACACCGAAGGGCGGATTCAACTCTGGAATCGCGGCGCCGAACTGACCTTTGGCTATTCTGCCGGCGCGGTTATCGGCCAGAGCATTGAAATCCTACTCCCCAAAAAGAAAAAGTACCTGAACGAACTGGCCGTCATGCGCCGCGAACTCGAACGAAACGGTTTCGTCCGAGCACGCGAAACCGTCAGACGCACAAAGGATGGCCACGACGTCCACGTCCTACTGACCGAAACCGTCCTGCGAGACCAACAAGGCAACCCCATCGGCAGTTTCGTGATCCTCAAGGACATCGAGGACCGCAAGCGCCTCGAGCGGCGTCTCCTCCAGAGCGAGCGCCTCTCGGTCATCGGCAAGATGGCCTCACACCTCGCCCACGAGATAAAAAACCCCCTCAACTCCATCCTCCTCAATGCCGAACTCCTCGGCGACGAGGTGGACGAGTTGGCCAGAGCCAGCGGGGCCGACGCCTCCGAGGCTCGCAGCCTCCTCGACGTCATCCTCCGCGAGGTCAGACAACTCCGCCGTGTGGCCGAGCTCTACCTCGACTTCGCGCGCTCGCCGCGAAACGTCTCGAAGAAGGTCAGCATCAACGGCCTCCTCCGACAGGTCATCCGATTCCTCAAAAACGAGTGCGCCGATCGCAACATCCAGCTCATCAAGTCCCTCTCACGCGACGTCCCTCAGGCCTCCGTCGACCCCATCAAGGTCAAACAGGCGTTCCTTAACATCATCAGAAATGGCATCGAGGCGATCGGGGAAAAGGGCAACCTGACCATCCGCTCCACACTCGTCGCCGACCAGATCGAAATCACCATCGCCGACGACGGCAAAGGCATGACACCAGAACAACTCGACCAACTCTTCACCCCGTTCTTCACCACGAAGCCCTCCGGCACAGGGCTCGGCCTCGCCTACGCACAGCAGGTCATCATGGAACACGGCGGCGAAATCCGCTGCGACAGCACAGTTGGCCAAGGAACCACCTTCACCATCACCCTCCCCGCCCCTCAACAGAACCCCTGACCAGCCCCCCACACACCCGACCCGCCACCACGTAGAGCGCGAAGGCGATCAACAACACCGCCCTGAACCCCAGCCCCACCGCTGCCAGCATCGCCAGCGCCGCGCCCACCACCGACCCGTACCCGTTCACACCCCAGGCCCACGGGACGAGGGCGCCTGCCGAAGCACTCAGCATTCGCAGCCCGCTCGGGAACGGCATCCCCATGAAAAACGCCAGAAGGCCCACCGCGCCCACTGCGACCCCCGCCCGAACCGCGAGGCTCGACCCGGAAAACCCGTCGAGCACGCGGTCGAGAACCAGCCACAGCAAAAGCCCCGCCAGGACTGTCCCGCTTGCTCCCAGCCTTGCCGCCCCCACCGGGTCTTTGGCCAGCCGCCCACCCGCAAGACCCCCGAGCCCCGAGAACACCATGAACGAACCCAGAACCACCGCCGCCGAGTACACGGGACTGGCGAGAAAGAGGGACAACTTCTGGATCATCACGATCTCGACGAACATGTACCCCACCCCCAGGCACGCGAAATAGACCAACACACACGCCTTCGACCCCGCACCCTCGCCTGGCATCCTCACACACAACAACGGCACCACGATCAACACGAAGCCCAACACCGCAGCCTGGGCCACCGTCGCCACGAGCACAAGGTACCCCCATTCGGCGAACCGCACCCACTGGTCCCCGAACTCTTGCCGCAAGTGCATCAACCCGCGAAGCCCCATGCTGAGCGAGTGGTATGGACGATCGTCAGTGGTCGGTCGCAGGTCGAAAGGGCTCTCGCGCAGGAAGCGCTCGCGCTCGGCCGAAAGCAACTTCCGCGCCGCCAACGCACACTCCGCCTCCGGCAACTTGTGGTAGCGATTCGCTTCCTCGGGCGACATCCCGGCCACCCACACCAGGTCGAAACTCCTCTCGCAGCAAAACTCCCTGACCGCCTCGATCTGCTCGGACTCCAGCGGGGAGGGCGATACCACAATCGTGGCCGTGGACCAGCCCCGAATGAAGACCACGTGGCGCCGAGGATCGCCCACGCCGCGGCGCAGCAGCGCCTCGGTCACCGTGGCGAAGACCCGGATCGGGTCATTCGGCGGGGTTTTCAGCCAGCGAGTGATCGCGACCATGCCCCCAGGGGTCAGCCGGTCGAGACACAACTCCACCGCCTCGACCGTGTAGAGATAGTTCTCGCTGAGGGCATAGACCCCGGCACTCGCCGGCCCGAACGACTCGACGAGCGGCAACTGGATCAGGTCGAAGCGCCGCGGTGTCCGCGCCAGATACCCCCGCGCCTCATCACACACCAACTCCACCCCGGGCATCTGGTAGAGGCGTTGCGCGAAGTCGGCCTGCGAGCCGACCATCAGGTCCACGACATCGGGATTCACCTCCAGGGCCACGATCTGCCGCGCCCCGTGGTGCCGAGCCAGCACCACGTCACTCCCGCCTCCTGCGCCGACGACCAGCGTCCTGGGCTTCTCCAACAGGTGGTAGGGCAGGGCGCCGGTCGTGTAGTCGAATGCTAGGGCCTGGTCCGGGGACGCCAGACGGTTGATCGCCGACGCGGCGTCGCCGTCAATCACCAGCGCGCGCTGCTCCGGCTCCTCCCCTTGGTAGGCCATGCTCCGCCCGCTCACCAGGTGGATTGTGGAACCCTCGACCACGTGGACCGTCCCGAGCGGCCCGTGGCGAACCTCGAGGACGCGCGCCCCGGCGTCCAGGAGGCCGGAGAGGGTCTTGTACTGCGAAATGTTCACCCCGAGCGGCAGGATGAGGCCGAAGCAAAAGAGCGCGGCCCCCGTAGCGACCAGCGCGCCGAGCGCGCGGAGGCTCCACCCTCCGTGAACGACCGCCCCCAGGCCCGCGAGGCCGCAAGCGACGAGCGGGAGCCTCTCCGGGGGCACGACCCACATCAGGCCAACGGCCCCCGGTGCGCCGATCGCCGAGCCGAGAAGGTTCCAGAAATAAACGCGGTGGGCGCGCTCAGCCTCGCACACGAACGCCAGCCCGAGGCAAGCCGCTCCGAGCAGAAACGGCACGAAGAGCACCGCGTAGTGGAGCGCCAGCAACGCGAACTGCCAGCGGTCCCACGCCAGTTGGAAGATGTCGAACGGCACCCGTTGGGACAGGGCGAAACTGGCCGGCAGGGCGACCGCGAACGCCGCGGCCAGGAGGGTCAGTGCACCGTCGCGCCGCCGCTCGAGCCACCGCCGCCCGAACCACAGCGCCGTCCCGCTCGCCCCGAACCCCAGAAGCGCGACGCTCACGACCATATAGGCGAAGTGGTGCCACGAGGCCAGCGACAAGGCGCGCATGAGCGCCAACTCGTAGCCGAGGACCGATGCCGAAACCGCCGCCACCAGAAAGGCGAGTCGCATGGGGAAGGTGTCCGCGGAGAGAAACGGGGGGCCGCGCGTCAGCGCACCCGCCGGGTCATCGGCACGAACGCCACCGCCATCAGGCTCTCGCTGGTGATCTTCCCTTGCGTGTCCTTCTTCACCAGCACGAGTTGTTGGACCTGGCCGGGCGGCCCCACAGGGATGACCATTCGGCCTCCGGGCTTCAATTGCCTGAGCAGGGACGGCGGGACGCTCCCCGCTGCGCACGTGACGATTATCGCGTCGTAAGGCGCGTGCTCCGCCCAGCCGTAGTAGCCGTCCCCGACCTTGCACTTGATCGTCTTGTAGCCGAGCCGCTCGAGGCGTTTGGCACCCTCCGTCGCCAACGCCTGGATTATCTCCACCGTGTAGACGTTCGGCGTCAGTTCCGAAAGGACCGCCGCCTGGTACCCCGACCCGGTCCCGATCTCGAGCACTTTCTCCTTCGGCTTCAGCCGCAAGACCTCGGTCATGTAGGCGACGATGTAAGGCTG